>CAYLVN010000126.1:439-5782 GCA_964387115.1 uncultured Fibrobacter sp. | reverse complement strand
GCTTTTTAAATATTATGCAGTTCAGTTTCCATCATTAAGGAGTGATCCACTCTGGCATAACGACTCCTTTTTCATCTCCTGTCTCCCGGGTTGGGACTGGGACTCAGTAGAGCAGATCCGCAGAAAAGCCAGAGAGATCAATTCCGTTCAGGAGAAGGCAGATGTCTGACTCAGGTATCCGGAAAGTGACGAAGAGTATTCAGGATACATAAGTCAGGTATTATTCCTGATCATCTCTGATACCTTTAACCAGTTTTGCACGGGCTCTTTCAAGGAATGCATGCAGAGATGGTTCCCGGAAATCAGGATAGGTCCATGAGAAGATGCGGTATTTTCCCTTGCGGTAGTGAAGAGTTACCTCGCCATAGATGCCCTCACCAAGATAGATCCGGTGATAAAAATCCTTAGTAGTGGCAAGTACAAGTTTATCTCTTGAAATATAACCGGGATCGATGTTTACCCGTCGCTTGCCATCGACCATAAATTCTGTTTCCAGTTTATTTGTGTAGAGTTTCAAGGATGTAATCTCAGAGCGGTTGACAAAAGTGGGATAATTGAAATAGTACTTCATCAGGTTCTCGCCCATTTCATCCGCATAATAGCTGGTCCAGGAAAAAGGGACGGGCCCATATGAGTATTCGGGAACTCCGAATCTGGAATCCAGCAGTGACAGAACCCGCTTAAGATCCAACGATTGATCATAAGTGATGGCGAATATCAATTTGACAGGAAGAGGTTCAGATGCGATACCCATATTTATAATAATGAATAATGAAAAGTGAAGTGAATAAATGAACAATATCAAAAACCGTAACCAAATCAGTACAGATCAAAAATAATCAATTCTCCGGAACGAATAAAGAGATCATATATGCTGTATTCCCGATAATAGTCAGATACAAGCTGTCGTAGACTTTTTAGCTTGACTGCAAGGCGGGCTATTTGTAATTTTTTACTCCTCTTTCAAGGTGATTATCATCAAGAGCAAGCCAGCAAAAAGAAGCTACTCTTTTAAAGTTATTTGAACAGGGAGAGACATTTGTCCAAAAGATTTACTTTCAAAGGCGGTATACATCCCCCGCATAAAAAAAGTCAGACTGAGCATTTGTCAATAGTAGCATTCCCTGCCCCCCAGAAAGTTATAATTCCCCTGCAGCAGCATATTGGCGCCCCGGCAAAAGCAGTGGTAAGCAAAGGTGACCATGTGGTTATTGGTCAGCTGCTGGGAGAGGCTGGAGGATTTGTGTCTGCCCCGGTGCACTCTTCGGTTTCGGGCACGGTTCTGTCTGTGGGCCTTTTTCCACATCCGATGGGAAAGTCTGTAATGGCCGTAGAGATCGAAAATGACGGGCTGGATGAGAAGGTGCAAGCAGAGCCGTGTAAATCGTGGGCTGAAGCAGATCCCAAAGAGCTCATTTCCAGAATACAGGCAGCAGGTATTGTAGGAATGGGCGGAGCATCTTTCCCTGCACATGTGAAGTTTTCCCCTCCCGAAGGCAAGAAAATTGACACTGTCATAATAAACGGTGCAGAGTGTGAGCCGTTTCTGACAGCCGATCACAGATCAATTCTGGAACGTACAGATGCACTGCTTACCGGAGCGATGATAATCAAGAAGATCCTCAATGCCGGGAAATGCTTTATAGCCATAGAAGACAACAAGCAGGATGCAATAAAGAGTGTTCGCAAGCATCTTGCAGATTCCAGCTTTAAAGGTGAACTGAAGCTTGCGGTGCTTCAGACTAAATATCCTCAGGGTGGTGAGAAGCAGCTGATAAATGCGGTAACCGGACGGATGGTTCCCTCCGGAGGGCTTCCCATGGACTCCGGCTGTGTTGTGACAAACGCCGGTACCACTCTGGCAGTTTACGATGCAGTAGTTGAAGGTGTTCCTCTGTATCAGAGAGTAGTGACAGTCACCGGCCCCACAGCAGCCAAACCCGGGAATTTTCTTGTACGCATAGGCACACCGATCCGTCTGCTCACCGAAGCCTGCGGGGTTGACATGAAGGCAACCAGAAAAATACTCATGGGTGGTCCGATGATGGGTATAACGCAATCGGATCTTGATGCTCCTGTAATCAAATCGACATCAGGAATTCTTGCCTTCGACAAAGTTGTTTCCGGAGTGCGTGAGTATCCATGTATAAACTGCGGTCATTGCGTACATGCATGCCCCATTCACCTTGTTCCATCGAGACTGGCCAAGCTGGTAAATAAAGAGAAATATGATGAGGCTCTGGAGTGGAATATTACAGACTGCATGGAGTGCGGCTCCTGTGCTTTTGTATGTCCATCCAAGATAAACCTGGTTCATTACATGAAGCTGGGGAAATTTCATATCCAGGCCAGACGCGCCGCAGCCGCAAAGAAATGAGGACCGATCTACATATGACAACGACATCGCTGACAAAACCAGAGGTAGAGAAGAGTCCCGATATTGCAGGGCAGAAAAGTGAACTGCTCTCTCTATCATCTTCTCCCCATATCCGGCATTCAGAAACTGTTCCCAGAATAATGATGTGGGTCATAATAGCACTTCTGCCTTCAGTTATTGCTTCCTATATGTTTTTTGGCTGGCGTGCCATATTTCTCACATGCGTAGGGGTCAGCTCGGCAGTGGCAACGGAGTGGATTATTACCCGCTTGTTGAAGAAACCCACGACAATTGGAGACTTAAGCGCGGTTATAACAGGAATACTGCTGGCATTTAATGTTCCCCCTACCCTTCCATGGTGGATGGTAGTGATAGGATCTGCATTCGCTATCGGGGTTGCCAAAATGACATTCGGTGGTCTGGGAGGCAATTTTATAAACCCGGCCTTAGCCGGACGAGCAATGCTGATGGCTTCATATCCTGCAGCAATGACCAGTTTTTCTGCACCAAAACTTGGAACGATCTCCGGGCTGGATGGTGTTACCAGTGCTACTCCGCTGGCTAATTTTAAGATTTCAATGGCTAATGGGTCATTTCAGGCGCTTGATTTTCAGGATGCGCTATACAACCTGTTCACCGGTAATGTAGGCGGATGTATCGGTGAAACATCGGCAGTTGCACTCCTTATCGGTGCTTTTATACTTTGGTACAAAAGAATTATCGGTTTTGGAATTCCACTGAGCTTTATCGGTACGGTATTCATTCTTTTCTGGCTTTTCAACGGAACCGGGGAGCTGTTTACATCCGGATCTTTAATAATTCCCACATATCAGGTTCTTGCGGGCGGATTGCTGTTAGGAGCATTTTTCATGGCCACAGACATGGTCACATCTCCTATTACTCCACTGGGCAAGGTTGTATTCGGTATCGGTTGCGGGGTGCTGACTTTCTTAATCCGGAAATTCGGCGGATACCCTGAGGGTGTATCCTACTCTATACTTCTTATGAACCTTGTTGTCCCTCTGATTGAAAAGTATACACGTCCGAAGATTTACGGGGGGGTAAGGAAGTGAAAGATATAATCAAACTGACTGCAGTGCTCACTATAATTTCAGTCGCTGCAGCACTGATAATAGCATTAGCATATGTCAAGACTAAGGGTACAATAGAAGAAGGGCAGAAAAAAGAGGTGGAAACAGCGCTCAATACGGTGATTCCGCCCGGTTCTGTACTTACCGAAAAAACAGGTGACGGATCTTTGACACCAGCCCAGTACTGGGTGGCATCTAAAGGTGACGATCAGTTCTTCATTTTCAAGATCAGCAGCACCGGTTATTCAAGCGATATCATTTACCTGGTCAGTGTTGACACTGAGGGCCTTATTTATGGAATGACAATAATGCAGCAGGCAGAAACTCCCGGTCTCGGTACAAGGGTTCAGGAAGTGATATCCAAGAAATATATCTGGAACGGGCTTTTCAGTAAAGCTGAAAAGGGAAACTCCTGGTTTACAGAGCAGTTCAGTGGTTTGAACATAAACAATGAAATTGGCATTGATAAATCGATGGGAGAATGGCACAAGCTTCAAGACAAGTCTAAGGATGCGCTGAGAGCAAAAAACAGCATCACTGCAATAACCGGTTCAACCATCTCTACCAGGGCTGTAACCAGGGGGCTGGAAGTGAAGGCGCGTGGATATCTCAAAGCGATTCGGGGTTAAAAATGATAAGAGAAGAACTTAAACGTGGGATCTTTACGGAAAATCCTATTTTCATTCTGGTTCTGGGCCTCTGCCCGTCACTGGCAACCAGTACTGCGATCAAGAATGGAATAGGTATGGGTCTGGCAGTGACATTTGTACTTGCCTGCTCAAATGTGATCATTTCTGTTGTACGGAAAGTTATTCCGGATAAAGTAAGGATTCCCTGCTTTATCGTGATCATTGCCACATTTGTCAGTGTAGTTCAGCTGTTGATGAAGGCTTATCTTCCAGCACTTGACAAGCAACTGGGAATATTTGTTCCTCTCATCGTTGTAAACTGCATAATTTTAGGAAGAGCCGAAGCGTTTGCATCAAAGAACAATATATTCCTCTCACTGCTTGATGGAATCGGAATCGGGCTCGGATATACGCTTTCATTAGCGGTCTTGAGTATTATCAGGGAATCTTTAGGCAGCAATAAGCTCCTGGGATTGAATTTTATCCCCGGTTACGAACCAATGACAGTCTTTATCCTGGCCCCCGGTGGCTTTTTTACGATCGCTCTGGTAATGGCCCTGGTTCGTCGTTACAGCAGCCGAAAGAAGGAAGCATAAACTATGGAACATTTGACCAGCCTTATCGGTATTTCAATTGGTGCAGTTCTGATCAACAATTTCGTGCTGTCCCGCTTTATTGGTCTCTGTCCGTTTTTCGGGGTATCAAAGAAGCTTTCTAATGCAATAGGGATGGGAATGGCTGTAGTTTTCGTTATGGCTATTGCCTCAAGCTTCACCTGGATAATCAACAAGTACATTCTGATTAGCCTGGGGGCCGAATATCTTCAGACTATCGTTTTTATTCTGGTGATAGCCGCTCTGGTTCAGGTTATCGAGATGGCACTTCAGAAGTATTCTCCGGCTCTTTACGAAGCTCTGGGCATTTACCTTCCCCTGATCACCACAAATTGCGCAGTGCTGGGAGTTGCGATTATCAATACCGGGATCAATCAATTGACCGGTAATCCTTTTTCCTTTGTAGAAAGCATTGTTAACGGAGTAACCTCAGGAATCGGGTTCATGCTTGCGCTGATTCTGATGGCCGGGCTCAGAGAGAAACTTGAACTGGCTGATATTCCCAAAACTCTTGAAGGATTACCTATTGCCTTTGTAACGGCAGGGCTGATGGCTTTGGCATTCTTAGGTTTTGCAGGACTCAATTTCTTCAAATCTGTCGGAGGATGAGTGTGGAGATTTTAATTCCGGTT
>CAYLVN010000126.1:0-429 GCA_964387115.1 uncultured Fibrobacter sp. | reverse complement strand
CTTATTGTAGGTTCTATCGGTTTGTTTTTAGGGGTAGGACTGGGTATAGCTTCTAAGAAGTTTCAAATATTTATCGACGAGCGCATCTCAAAGGTCCAGGAAGTGCTTCCAAACGCCAACTGTGGAGCATGCGGATTCGCCGGATGCAGCGGTTTTGCCAAAGCCGTGGTAGAGGGCAATGCTCAACCATCAGGTTGTGTTCCGGGAGGATCTAAGGCCGCTCATGCCATTGCAGATATCCTGGGTGTTACCGCAACAACTTCAGATCCTTTAGTTGCGGTTGTGCACTGTAAGGGTGGAAAAAAAGAGGCATTGGAGAGAGCTGCTTACAGCGGTATTGAAGACTGTCAGGCTGCGGTTATGATCGGAAACGGCTCAAAGGTATGCCAGGACGGATGTCTGGGATTGGGCTCATGTGTCAGGGCTTGT
>CAYLVN010000125.1:0-8674 GCA_964387115.1 uncultured Fibrobacter sp. | reverse complement strand
CCGATTCCAGTGTCTCCAGTACCAGAGCTGCAGAACCCTCGCCTATGACCTTGCGCCTGGGCTCATTGGGAATCAGATGGTAATCTGATTCTTTCTGGTCAGAATAGAGGAAGCCGATCAGATCGTAATTGAAAAAAGTCTGCGGGTAGACTTCATCGGCAGCAGCGGCTACAATTGCTTTTGCGCGTCTCTCAGTCAGCAAATCGAATGCATAAGAGAGGCTCTGAAGACCGGCGTGGTGACCCGGAGAAAGTGTCATATTGACACCTTTTAAAGAGAGTGCGTTGGCAACCCATCCAGCAGTTGAATTGGCCGTTATATTAGAGAAACTGTTTATATCCGCTGCAAAATCCGGAGTAGTAAAAACACTGTTCATGTGCCCCGATTCACAGGAACCGTTACAGATTCCCATCACTATTCCGGCATTTTCAGAGATTCCCGGTTTAATACGCAAATTTGCATTTGCAAGTGCGTCTGCAGCTGCAGCAGTGGCATAAATGCTGATCGGGTTCATCCCTGTAAAATTAAGCCGTCTGTCTATGTCGGATGCACGGAACTCAGGAACAAGCCCTGCAAGTTTTGATTTCAGCTCAGGCAGATTCAATCTTGAAACGGGTCCTGTGCCGACCCGGTTCTCCTTTAATGCTTCCAGATTTGCGCTTGCCTTTATGCCAAGTGAACTTACAGCACCCGCGCCGGTAATAAAGACTCTCTCTGTTGCATCGCTGCGCTGCTTTACAGGTGTATCCCATTTTGAGATCACCACCGCGGCATTGTTTCCGCCAAAGGCATAATTGGCAGACATGAACATCTGGTAATCCTTATCACGGGCGGCGTTTGGCACATAGTCAAGAGTGCATCCGGGGCGCGCTTCGGAAAAATTAACCGTTGGTGGAATAAATCCCCCGTTCATCGCAGAGAGATTGCAGGTCGCTTCAAGTATCCCTGTAGTGCCCATGCAATGTCCGAAGAAAGACTTTGTCGAGACAACCGGGATCTGTTTTTCTCCGATAAATTTAGAGATACCTTTTGATTCTGCCCTGTCATTTGCCTCTGTGCCGGTCCCGTGCCCGTTAATACATCCGATATTTTCAAGTTCCATACCCGAATCGTCAAGCGCCGCCTTGAGTGTACGGCATACTCCGTCTCCGCGTGGATCCGGTGAGGTTGGATGATATGCGTCGCAGGTGGTAGCATGTCCGATAATCTTCCCCAGGCATCTTGCATTCCGCAGAAGAGCCTGCTCCATCTCTTCTACAACCCAGAAGCAGGATGCTTCACCGATATTTAACCCCGGAGGATTTGAAAAAGGCGCAGTACGGGCCGTTGAAACCGCCTTGAGACCGTTAAAGCCGGACATATTGGAAATGCACAGTGAATCCGCACCGCCCACGATTACTGTTTTGAAGTATCCCCTGTTAATGAGAAGCTGAGCCAGTCCAAGCGCTCCTGTTGTTGACGAGCAGGCGGTTGTGGCAATCCAGACATCGGCAGATACACCCAGTGCATTGGCAAGGGCCTTGCCAAAACCATAGTACTGGGCCATCAGGTTCATCTTTTCATCAAAGCGCTTTTCGCTTTTACCATGAAGCCATTTGTATTCTTCTTCTGCCGACCGCAAACCTCCATTGCAGGTTCCAAGTACAAGAGCGATATCCGAACTGTTGCTGTTGTCAATTTTCAGCCCGGCATCGGCAATTGCTGCCCTGGCGGAACTGATTGCGTATCTTAAATAAAGATCATCATAGATCTTTATTTCATCCCCGCTCAGGTATTTCAGGGGATCAAAGTTCCTGATTTCACCGCAGAGATCGGTCCTGAAACCAGATGCGTCGAAATGTGTCGCCGGTGCGATTCCGTGTCTTCCGGCCTTCAGTGTATCGGTCAATTCCTTAACGCTGTTCCCGATCGGGCTCAGAACACCTACTCCGGTAACAACCGCCTGACCTCGCACACCCTGCCTCTCAAGAGGCTTACCGACTGAGCGCTTACCCTCTTTCCAGGTGGCGGGTTCCAGACTGGCAGCATGAGATGTCTTCTGCATCCGGAAAAACTCGTTCCATACTTTTATAAACTGCCCATAAAGCTCATCGACCGACATGTTCATCGGCTTTGAAACCACATGCGCACCGTTGTAATGGGACCAGTTGAAATCAAATATCCGGTTCTGACGAATCATGCGGTCCCAGTGTACAGATCCCGGGTAGGGGGTAAAGATGAAAAACTCAGAAGTATGTATTCCTGCCTTATTAAACAGGTTCATTATCCTGTCTGCGATCGATGTGTCGTCCCAGTCTCTTCCAAGAGCACAGGAACCGAAAAAGCGGATATCCCTGTCCTCGAGAATCTTGACAAGATCACAGAGCATCTGCTGTTCCTGGGCCCCGCCGCTTAGAGCCTTTATTGAAACGGGATCAACATTCATAGTACAGTAGAAGTTCTTTACACCTGCACGAGCTGCCAGATCCAGAAACTCTTTATCTGTATTGAGCGCCATGGTAGATGAAACGAAATATTTCTTCTCCAGGGGAATAAGTGCCTTAAAGAGCTCTTTTGCATACTGGGAGATCTTCTGCTGCGGGAAAAAAAGCGTATCATCGGCAAGGTAAACATTTTCATATTTAAGCTGAGAAATTTCCTCAACGACGTTCTCTATCGGGCGGAAGCGGATTCTGGAGCCCATATGAGCGGGAATTGCACACATGGCACAGTTATACATGCAGCCCCGGGTCAACTGAACCAGGTCTTCATCCCAGTCATAACTCTTCTTGCTGTAGAAGATATCTCTTCTTGGGATTTTCATCTTTGACAGATCAAAACCATACCTGCCTTTATAGATTCTCTGCAGATTGCCGTTTTTGACATCTTCAAGAATCTGTCCCCATGTAGGTTCACCTTCACCGATATTGACTGAATCGGCATATTTAAGACACTCTTCAGCCATGAAAGATGGAAAGAATCCCCCCATTATCACTTTTTTTCCATGTTCACGATAGCTCTGGGCGAGCTGACATGCCCGCGTTGCCTGAGGAGTAAAGCAGTTAATGGCGATAAGATCTGCATCGATATCAAAATCCACAGGATCACCGTTATTGTCATCAACAAGCACCACATCATGTTCTGGTGGTGTCAATGAAGCCAGGATGGGAATGCCCAGCGATGGTGGTGTTGTAAAATCACCGAGGAAGTAGTCGATTAAACCTTTATCAAGATCGGGATTGTTTTTTAAAAATTTCTCAAAACGCGGATAAACGAATACGATTTTCACTTAAATACCGGAATTCCTGAAAGAAAGTAAATAAAGAAAAACCATCTCAGAGCTAATACTGAAATGCTACCATCAAATTACTACCTGTGCAAATATATATTTTGTATATAGTACCAGACATATACATCGCTGTGACGATTTCCTTCCGACAGTGCACTGTTTTTTTTAAATCCGTATGTCTGTAAAAAACAATAATTGCGGCAAAACAGCTAACCGGCTTATGAATTTGTCATAACTAAACTCAGAGAATGAGGTAAATATGAAGCTAAAGCTTTCCAGAAGTACCACATCAGCCACCCAAATACATTTCTTTACCAAAGAAGATGCAAAAACGATAACAGATTTTAGTGGAGAAAGCGGGGAAACAGAGGTCCGCTACGATAGAAAAAACACGATGATCTACTGCGGACTTGGTGAAAAAGCACTCTGCAACGCTCAGGTCATCAGGAGTGCATCGGCCAGGGGAATCCGCAAGGCAATTGAGCTGAAAAGGGATGGTGTTTCTCTGGTTCTGCCCTCTCAAAAACTCCGGGTAGAGGGATCGGAGAAAGCTGCAGTGGAAGGTATGCTGCTTGGCTCTTACTCTTTTTCGAAATACAAAAGCGAAAAACCTCATACTGTAAAAACAGCTGAGATCACTGGAGATCTCAGCAGTACGGAACTCAAGAAAATTGAGACAATCTGCAGAGGAGTAAATTATGCACGAGACCTGGTTAACAGTAACGCTTCAGAGATAACCCCTGAAAAGCTGGCACAAGAGGCATCAGCACTGAGTCTGTCAAAAAGAATCAAGGTTACAGTTTTAAATGAAAAAAAGCTCAAGCAGCAAGGGCTTAACCTGCTCTATACTGTGGGTCAGGCATCCCCCTACCCGCCCAGGCTTATAATTATAAAGTATTCAGGCGACCCGAAGTCAAAACAGAGAACTGCCATCGCAGGAAAAGGGATCACCTTTGATTCAGGCGGACAAAATTTAAAGCCTACAGGGCATATAGAAACGATGAGAATGGATATGGCAGGAGCTGCGGCTGTACTTGGCACCATGAAAGTGCTCTCAGAACTTAAAGCAGCCGTAAATGTGACAGGTGTAATCGGTGCCGCGCATAATGCGATTGGTGAAAACTCGTATTTCCCGGGAGATATTTACAAATCATATTCCGGAAAAACCGTTGAAATAAACAGCTCCGATGCGGAGGGAAGGCTTGTGCTTGCCGATACGGTCGCGTACTGTCATAAAAACTGCAAACCCGATAGATTGATCGATCTTGCGACCCTGACAGGTGGCATTCTGTTTGCCTTAGGAGATTTGGTCGCCGGGATATTTTCCAATGATGATAAGCTTGCGGATGAACTCTTTAAAAGCGGTGAAAAGAGTGGTGAAAGGCTTTGGAGATTCCCCTTATACAAAGAATATTGTGATGCCATGAGAGGGGACCTGAGCGACTTGAGAAATCTTTCCAAATTCAAAAAAGGCTACGCCAGCTCCATTACCGGTGCTGCTTTTATCAAGGAATTTATAGGTGATATACCGTGGGCGCATATCGATATCGCCGGCACGGCATTCAATGAGGGGCAGGCCCGTGGGGAAATTCCTCAATACGGAACCGGGTTCGGGGTCAGGTTGCTTACGGAGTATCTTCTGAAATGATGAGTCCTGCGAGGAAAATACTGGTAGCACACAGAGGTGCTCCTTACTTTTTCCGCGAAAACACAATTGACTCCTTTATTAAAGCAGTGAGTCTTGGTGCGGACATGGTGGAATTTGATGTACGCAGAACCGGAGATGGCAAACTGGTTGTATTCCACGATCCTTTTATCATTCATGACAGTAAAGAAAAGCTTCTAAGCGCTATAACATTTTCTCAGATGCAGAGAATGGCAGAAGAGAATGGTTACAGGGTGCCAGATCTTCAGGAAGTACTCAGTATGCTCTCCGGAAAAGTAAAGCTTGTAATAGAGCTCAAGGAAGAGAACTGTGAACAGGAAGTGTTGGAGCTGGTGTCAGGAAGTACCGGCTTTTCCTCATGCATTTTTATCTCTTTTAAGCCATCGGTGATCTCTGCTTTAAAAAAAATCGACCCCGGCCTCACAACCGGTTTTCTGTTTGATGACATCCGGCAGGCTGATCCGGCGATACCTGCCGACATTCTGTGCCCCCGTGACAACATCGTCACAAAACATCACGATTTCTTTGAATCGCAGAAATCAAGGGGCAGGATGACTGCGGTCTGGACAGTGGATGATTCAGTATCGTTAAAAAAATTCCTCAACGATCCGGCAATTGATATTATTATTACAAATCAGATAGACAAAGCAATTAAACTGCGTGACATTCAAAGGGAGATTCTTTGTTGAAGGAAAAGAAGCTCAGGGCCGCAATTCTGGGTAAAGATCCGGAGACCTGCAGACTGCGAAGCACACTCTGTGAATCTGAGCAGTTTGAGATTGTTAAATGCATCGATCCTGAAATCAAGTACTCCAAAGAGGATCTTCAGGGCCTTGATCTTCTTGTTGATCTGTCAGCCGACACTTCGTTAAGCAGGAAGTTTCTGGAGCAGAATCAGATCAATGTTGAAGTAATAAGTGACCTCAGCGCAGAACTTCTTTTTTGCTCTTCAGTAACACATGACATTAAAGACATCTCCGCTTTACGGTCCTTGACTCTAAAAAGCCTTCAGGAAATCCGCAGGTCGGCTTATATCAGGGAAAACAACTGGGAACTTACAAACAATATCCTCAGGCTTACGATGCAGTCTCTTCAGGCCGATTCCGGTTCTATAATGCTTACCGATAAAAATAAAGAGACTCTCTTTATCGAAACAGCTCTCAATCTTAAATGTTCCGGAGAATTCTTAAAAAAGAGTGTCAGAAAAGGAATCGCCTGGAAAGTGGTTAACAGCGGCAAGCCTGTAATAATCAAAGGGAAATCGAAGGAAAGATCCGATCTTGATTCTTCTATCTGCTGCCCGCTGGTCTCTGGAGAATCGGTTATCGGCGTACTCAATTTAAACCGCCTGAAACATGAAAAGGATCTTGACCGTGATGATCTGAGGTTTGTTTTAAATATCGCAGACAGCCTCGCCGGTATTATTAAACAGCAGAAAGAGGAAACAGACCCGTCTTTTATGCACTCGTTTCTTCTGGGGGCAAGGGAAATTCTCGATCTTGACTTTCCAATGATCGAACGTCTCAATCTGCTCATGATGAAAATCGCAAACAGTTACCGGGGAAAAATCTGCAACCTTTACTGGTACGACAAGGACTCCGGAAATTTTCTGGTGCAGGCATCGAGCTCTTTTGACATAAACAGAATCGGGTTTGGAAGTGTGAGGCTGAATGATTTTTTTGCAGGCAGAGTCCTGCGATCAAATTCAGCATTTACATTTAATACAAAGGACAGCACTACCGGGCGGCAGAAGTGGTTTATCGGCCAGCCGATATCGTGTAATAACGAAATTTCCGGAGTCATTATCCTCTATATACATTCTGACAAACAGGATATCTCTGTAGAAAAGATGGCTCTGGCCAGAACCGGACGGATGCTGGAGAGGGTGTTTTTAAAAAACGATGCTCTCTACACGGCACGACTCAATTCAGTAAAGTACTCCGCACTCTCCGAAGCTATCTTCAATCTGGCTGAAATCCCCAATATACGAAAACTGGCAAAAATAATCGCTACCAACACCTGCCTTATTCTTGAGTCTGAAAGCTGTATCATAAGCCTCTACAATGAGGTCATGAACTGCTTTGAGGTACTGGAATCTTTTTCCCTGAAGGGAAGTAAACAGGCCGAAGTTCTCTGCAAAGTTGACAAGGCCGTTACTCTGAAGGCTTCATCCCAGAACAGTCCCCTGCTTATTGGTAACCTGTTCAAGGAAGGTTACATAAGCGATCAGATCCCGGGCAGATCGGTGCTTTCGATGTGCCTGCGTCATGGGAGAAAAATCATGGGGGCAATCTCAGTATATAACAAAAACCAGTTTGATGCTTTCCAGCAGAAAGGATTTTCGGACCATGATAAAGAGGTTTTTGTCCGGTTGTGCCATCAGGCATCAACAGCCATGAACCGGTTCCTGATGCTCAAAAGCGGATAATTTCTTTCAATATACAAAATTGTTGTAACATTCCCGTAAGAGTGTTAGATTTAGAATATTAATAAAACGGAGCAAACCCTAAAAACTTTCAGGAGGTTTTGATGAAACTGAGTAAACTGATTCTATCATTTACCGCAATAGCTTTTATCTTTGCAGGATGCAGCTCAAAAGTAGACGTTAAAAAAGGCGACCGTCTGATTGTACTTGAGACTCTGCGGGAAAGCGCGGAAACACAGTGGGAAGAGTCCTATACGGATGGATTTACAGCAGAAATCCCGGTGGGAACTGTAATGGAGGTACTTTTAAATCCGCGCACCGGCTCAAATATCATCGAATGCAAGCCCATTGAAGTGAATGGCTCTAAAGATGCACAAGAGGTAGATAATTTCTTCGTGCCTGAACATATCAGAAACAAACAAGGGTATGTTGGTTACTCATTTGCCATCAAGACAGAGTATATGGGTAAAAAAGTAAAGAAAGCCCAGTAGTCGCTCTGACTGGCAATCTGCAATTGAGACCCGGTTGAGAAATCCGCCGGGTCTTTTTTTATGCCTGCTTCAACTATTTATTCCTGTATGTTCAACCAATCTGAATGCAGGAGTGCGTTAAACTCGCGACGTTACCCTCTATTTCCTTCGTTTCACAGTTTTTTTAACTTCTGGTTTCTTTTCCTCTGATTTTGCGATACTGTCAATTGATGCCAGCACTTTTTTAAGGCTGTCAATTGTAGCATAAAGTGTTTTTACCTCTGTCTGAATATTTCCGATTTTTACCAGAGCAGTATCCTTAAATGGAGTGAACTCATTTCTGGGTACCAGATCTTTGGTTGCGGTTGTAGTAACAGATGAGATTTTCTTGTCAAAGTATCTGCCGCCCAGAATCACCCCTCCCCCAAGGACAGCGATCAGGATCAGAACGGCCAGCACTTTCATGACCGGAATTCCGCCTCCACCTTCTGTAAGCGAATCAAAATCATCAGAATTTAATTTTTTTTCAGCTGTTTTCCCGACTGCCACCTCCGGCTCCACTATTGGCGGCTCTGCAACAGCGTACCAGTAAACTCTCCCCTGCTGGTTCTGTTTAGCGGTAACAAAGCCTTTCTGGTAGAGGCTGTTAAGGAAATTCTGGACAAAATGCTCATCAAGCTTCAGATGGAAAGCGATATCAGGTACTTCCAGATCAAGATTACTGTTCCTTTTTAAGAAACTCAGGATCTTCTTTGAATGAATATCCATATATGCCTCCTATGACTGGTATATGATGTGTGTTATACCTGACTTATGCATCCGGGAAGGGACGAAGTGCGTTTATA
>CAYLVN010000124.1:2392-8687 GCA_964387115.1 uncultured Fibrobacter sp. | reverse complement strand
TTAGAGGCGCAATTACCGAAAACATTGACACACGTGAGGATCGGGTCAACAATAGGGTCTATTGCAATAAGAAGAATCACTCCTATTACTCCGGGGAGACCAAGTGTTTCAAGGAGAACGGCAAATATTGACAATCCGGAGATGCCTGGTGCGCTGGATGCTGCAAGTGCCACCAGTATGGTAATGATCCCAGCAGGTATCCACGAAAAAGAAGATGGGTCTACATTGTAAACCTGCGCCACAAGTATAGTAGCTACTGCAAAGTAGAGAATATTGCCATGAAGATTAATAGTTATCCCTAATGGCAGTATGATGCCGGAGACCTGCTTTTCAAAGCGCAGATCTTTGTTGAAACATTCAATTGCAAATGGCAGTGCAGCAAGGCTGCTTGATGTGCCCATGGCAACCAGAAATGTCTTTTTCAAGGCCTTCACGCAATACCAGAAACTCTGTCCTGAACGAAAACTGATTACTAAGAAGTAGATTATTAGAAACAAGGTTGAAACTGCATATATGATTACCACAAACTTGAAGAGTGACATGAATACTCCTGAACCGATTTTTTCGAGTCCACCGGCAAAGAGGCAGAAAAGGCCGATCGGAAGGAGAAGCATGAGCCATTCTATCACTCTGGTCATTGCTTCATAAATAGCTTCGGCTACCTCAAGTACTGTAGTTGCGGCCTGGGTTTCGATTTTTCCCAGAGCAATTCCGGTGAATATACAGAAGACCAGAACCGGAAGAATTTTACCTTCGCTTAGAGCAGAGAAGATATTTTCGGGTATCAACTGACTTATAATTGAAAGGATAGAGAGTCTTGCTGCATGTGTGTTATTTATCGCCGCTTCAGCTCTTCCGATCTCCTCACCCAGGATCGTCTGCTGTTCAAGCGAAAGACTGGATCCGGGCTGAAATATTAATCCTGCAGAGAATCCAACAGCAACCACAAGGCACATACCGGCAACAAAAATGAAAAATACCTGTCCTGTATTGATGGCTGACTTGCTGCGCAAAAGCCGCCCCATACTCAAAATGACCGCTGAAACTATGACTGGAAGAATGCACATGTTAAAAAGTGCCAGGTAAAGCCTTCCGGGCACATAGCACATCTGTGCAAAGGATTTTGCGTATACAGCACAAGCAACTCCAAGTAGAATCGCCGCGATAGAGACTACAGGATGCTGAAGTGTTTTTAATAAAGTATCTGTTAAAAGTTTTAAAGGAGGAACTTTATCGTTTCTGGTCATCTATAAACCTGACTATTTATTCTTTTTGTGAACAAAATATTTTTCCTTGAGCTGCTCAAGCCTTCCTTCAGATTCAAGCAAATCTATATGTAAATTGATCCATTCATGAAGGTGATGGTCTTGCCAGTGAGTTACCACGGAGATGTTGTCTTCTTTGTCAGGAAGAACCCGGACTTGTGCATAAAGTAACGCTTCGGGGTGGAGCTTAGTCCAGGTGATTACTTCGTTGTCATCCATAAGTGCAGCATCAATTTTGCCGTTTATAACCGCAAAAGCCGCTGAATCCCAGAGATTATAAGTCTGTACACTGGCTTCAGGAAAAGCCATCTTCGCGAAATCGACATACGAGGAGCCCTCAAGAACCCCGATCTTTTTATTTGAACTGTTCAGCCAGTCTGTCGATTCTTCGTTTTTTGATTTCAGACGGTTTAAAAGCAGTGCCTGCTTCAGACGCAGGTATGGACGGGAGAAGAGTACGTTGAGTCCGCGTTTGCGGGTGCGGCTCAGATCGGAAACGGCGATATCTGCCTCTTTACGTGCCACCTGTTGAACTACTTCATCAAAAGTCGAAGCTGTACGTTTTAACTCAAGCTCTACACCCAGGACGTTTGCAATTTCAGTTGCAAGCTCAACATCCAGACCGATCAGCTTACCATGTGAATCCTTCATGAAATAAGGCGGCTGATCCACTGCCAGCATTGCAACGACCAGCTTTTTCTGGCTGAAAATTCTTGCAAATTCCGGTGGAAGCATCTTGTCTTCGGATAATACAGCATTGGTAAACAAGATCACGACAAGGAATAAATATAAAGCTTTTTGCCAGAAATCTGCTGCAGGAATAGAGACACTGTTACGGTTCACAAATTTACCCTGAATGATCGGTTATCGCATCTGCGGAAATATAAAAATCATATTTCTCATTATACCAGAGTTGGAAGACTCAATCAAGCATCTTGGGCGAGTATGTGTGTTTAATCTTTTTCAGGAAGGAAATAATCAGCTTACCCCGGATCCGTCATTTCCGTGAAAACAAAAACAGGCAAACCTGATAAATTAATCAGGATATCTTTCTGTTTTTATCAATGTTATCAATTTGCGCAAGTAAACTTTCCGCATAAAAATGAATTCGTGGACTGTTAAAAATGTGCTTGATCAGTATGTGAATCGATACAGCTATACGGATAAAACCCGTTTTCCTGGTGACTGCAGGGAATACCACGGAGGAATCAGCTTCACCCATGATATGGGGGTATCCAATCATTTTTCCAGACCGGGTACTTCGGTTTACGAGCTATCTGGACTTGACTGCTGTTTTTCTTATATGACACATGAACAGCTTGTAAACTGGGTGATCTGTGCTGCTGTTTACTGCTTGCGCACCAGAGACTGGAACTGGTTTGAGGAAAACAGATCGATTTTCCAGAACTGCTAAGCAGCATGGTTAACAGGGATAATCCCGATCCACTGAAACGGCGCGGAATAATGCAGCTTGACAGTAGTCTGACTGAGGGCGGGTCGGAGATAACCACCTACGACAGCCTTGATCCCTCACTTGGTCAGGCAAGGGGAAATGTTTACCTGGCAGTGAAATGCTGGGCTGCGTATATATTGATGAGTAATCTTTTCAGAGTAATGGGCTGTGATGATCTCAGTGAAGAAGCAGAAAAACAGGCATCTTTGAATTCTGCAACTCTGATCGGAAACGTGAATGGTGAGGGGTACATACCGGCTATTCTGGAAGAGGGCTCAAGACAGGCGATAATTTCTGCGATAGAGGGTCTTGTATTCCCATGGGTTGCAGGTTTAACCCAGGAAGTTGATATAGATGGCAGAAACGGGGATTTCCTGAAGGTCCTGAAGAAGCATCTGGAAGTAATCCTGAAAAAGGGGGTTTGTTTGTTTGATGACGGGGGCTGGAAACTGTCATCTACAAGCGATAACTCATGGCTCAGTAAGATATTTCTCTGTCAGTTTGTGGCATCAGATATTCTGAAAATTGATCCGGGAGAAGAAGGACTGACTGCCGATGCGGCACATGTCTCATGGCTTCTTGACAGAAAAAACAGTTATTATGCTTTCAGTGACCAGATAGTTAAAGGTGAAGCCAGGGCCAGTAAATATTATCCCAGAGGGGTGACATCGATACTGTGGGTTTTGTGGCCGAAGGTTTAAAACCTGAAATTCGAGCGTGGACTGTCCCGCGCATGATGCGCATCCTTTTTACACCATGCATGAGCAGGCCGATTGCAGGTAACTGATCTTTGCCGACTTCGGCTTTGTCGGATTATATGCCTTTGCGGTTTGTCATTTCAATATGTTTCAAATTGTCTTCAGATTCGATCCAAATTGCGCATTCTTGAAAGAACTGTAAAACTTCTGTATTATCTTTGAATCCATTTACCAAACTTAAAAAGATTCAATTTTCAAATCATAACCTTTGAGTCAGATATTTGGATAAGAAAAGTGCCTGACCCTCAGATTCATCCAAAATCGCTCTTTCGAAACCACAATTTTCATAAAGTCGAAGTGCCGATACATTTTTTTCCTGGACTTCCAACGTAAGCTTGCAGCAGTTTAAAAATTGTGCTTTTTCCTGGATTGCCTCAACTAATTTTTTACCGATACCTTTACGCCTGAATTCCTTTTTTACCGTGAAGTCGTGAATATTGATGAGCGGACGAGCATAAAAACTGGAGAATCCTAAAAAGCAAATTGCCATTCCGATAAAATCCTGTCCGATACTGGCCAGAAATACCATTGAAGTTGGAATTTTGCGCATTTCCGGAATAAGGTCCTTTAAAACGGATTCCGGCAAACTTTTTTTATAGCCTTGCAGATCTAATGCATATAGGTTTAGTAAAGTCACAATAGCATTTTGGTGCGTTTGATTAGTTAAATCAGCTTCTTGAATTTTGATTTCCATTTTTCTTCTTTCTTCAGGTGTGGGCTCTTGGGTGTTTTCTTAGGGCGGCCATTGGCCGCATAACGGGTCGGTCAAAGGTGGCAGTGCAATAGTAATGCGCTGCGGATTTACAGGGTACTATAATAAAATACCTTATATCAATCCAGGATTAAATTCATTTCTCATAACCAAAGATGGAATTTAAAACGCAGAGGCCGCAAAGGTCGCAGAGGGTAAACGCTTCGCGTTTAGAAGAATCCCGTTTCTATTGATCAGTGAATAATTGTAATTTTACATACTGTAAACGAGGGCCGCTTATATAATGCCTGCTTCAACAAATTTGCTGAACAACATATCAACTTCTTCGTCTATGTTCTCCTTGACCATCGGGTCATCTTTATCTTCAGAATCTTCATACGATATGATCATGTCTTTGCTTTTTGAATAAATGATGAAATGCAATTTTGAGCTGATCGCGAAAGGAGTCATGACCGGGGTAAAACCCGTAAGCATACCAATGGTAATGCCAAGTGCAACTGTACCAATTGCCCTGCCAGCCTGGTGCGCTTTAGATTTCGGGTTAGCAACATTAAAGACAAATACACTCATATCATGCGGTGATTGGGCTGCTAAGGTTTTGAGTGTCTGGGGGATTGTGACATCTTCCATGTCTTTTCTTTCAAGCTGCACAATCAACTCAACCAGAGCATTGCCATATTGAACGTAGGCTTCAGAATTCTCAAAGTCAACGTGCTCAAGTTTCAGTTGGTTCTCAGCCATAGCTTCCATTTTGGACTTTATGTGTGAGATGATCAGATCTGTACCTTCCGGATACGCCTGTCCTTTATAGGTGCAAAGCACAAAAGGTGTAGGAACATGAATTGTTGGATCTTTGGCTTTCAAGGTAATGAATTCTTGTTCTTGAAGTGAAATGCGTCCACCACATCCCACCAGTATCAAAGAGAACAGACCAAGAATAAAGATTCCGTATTTCATAGTTACCCTTTCTACAGTATCAGCCAGGATCATCTGAACCGATTCTGCCGGCATGATGGCTGGTTTCTTTCCAAAAAACTTAAACTGTTTACTGCTTCACGGCTGCATTTTTCCATGTAACCGGTTAATACTATTTAAAAATTAAATGGATAGTTCATGATAAAGCAACAATTTTACAACCTTTACTCTCATAATACTTGATCATTCCTGGAATTTCCTTTTTACTCCAACTGGTAATGCAATCGGATAAGACAGTAACTTCATAATTGGCCTTACGTAAATTAAAACAGGTTGATTTTACACAAATGGTAGCATCTCCACCTGTAATGTAAAACTCATGTATTTTATTGGCATTGATAAAATTTACAAAATCTTCGCTGGTTAATGCGCTTCCCTTGTGCTTCGTAAAAACATTTTTGGATACTTTTTTCAAGTCTGAGGCTAATTCAGACCCGTGTGTACCGGGTTTGAAAATCCTCGTGCCGGCTGATAAATTTTCATGCATTATATAAATAACATGAATATTGTTATTAACTGCAAAATCAATGGATTTATTTATATTATCAATTACTTCTTTGTAATTCTTTGGCGTATCATTTTGGATGTCGATTATTACTAAAGCTTTATTTTGCATATTATTTCCTCTTATTTCTAATAAATTCAAAGGTTTAATTCTATCTGCAGCGCCACACAAAAAGCCCTGTTTCAAGCTATACACCTGCTGGCCTTGCGGATAGAATCAAGCTCAAAGAAGCCACCCTGGAAGTATCAGGCTCTATATGAGTTTTGTATCCATGGCTTTGTGTCGAATGTCATGGTTAATATAGTAGAAGGAAAGCACGAGTCGTTTGATTTATGTACTTTAGAAAGGAAATTTGCATTGTGAAGAGACTCTTGTTGCAGTATTATCTTACGTAAATGGAATTGGGAAATAACAGGAGCTGGGCGGAACTCTGTTAGCTTGTTTTACATTGAATACGGAAACTTGAATGGATAACATTCAAGTTTCCGTTTCAAAACTCTCTTTCAGTATGAGGAATTGTCCTGAAAGAAAAAATTATTCTCTATCCACCTCAAAAGACAGCTTCAGAGTAATCTGCCATTTATCTACATGGTTGTTTATGATATGTCCCCACAGGTCGGTGATTTC
>CAYLVN010000124.1:0-2382 GCA_964387115.1 uncultured Fibrobacter sp. | reverse complement strand
CTGACAGTCTGAGAGGTAAGGGAGAGGGCATTTCTCACCGCATCTTCGATACTGTCGGGAGAGGTGCCAGT
The DNA here is from genome assembly GCA_964387115.1 of uncultured Fibrobacter sp. GTDB lineage: Bacteria > Fibrobacterota > Chitinivibrionia > Chitinivibrionales > Chitinispirillaceae > JAAYIG01. The sequence goes on along the minus strand of CAYLVN010000124.1, from coordinate 2,311 downwards.
GAGTTCGACTGTTTTGTAGACATTTTCCATTTGTGGCCTCCTGAGATCTTTGTTGAAAAAAAGTGTAAATTAAAGAAAAGAGTAAAAGAGCTATAGAGAGAAGAGACAGAATCATAGAGATTCCTGCAAATGCAGCACTCGTCTGGCTGAATGCCGGAAAGCCGGTGAGGGCACCGATAATAAAAACAGGATTATCCAGTTTGATCATGTTTTTTCAACTGGGCCTGGACCGGTTGTAGTCGGGTTTTCAGGGTGAGTGCACCACTCAGTGAACGACCCCTCGAAGATCTTTACATCGGGGTAATTCAGGAAATATTTGAGAACAAGGAAAGCCGAAGTGGCCTCTCGTCCGGTACCGCAGTAGAGGATAACCTTTTTGTCGGGTAAGACTTTGCGGGCCTGCAGGAGTTCTTCAATCTGAGGCCGGGATCGCAGGAGTCTGGGGTTATCGTGGTTCATCAGTACCCTCCAGGGGAGGTTGACAGCGCCGGGGATATGTCCCGGTTTTGACCACATCGCCCTTCCCTCATATATTACCCTTGGTCGTACATCCACGACTGTGGTGTTTTTGTCGTTTCGAATTTCGCAGAACTGTTTATAAGTAAGAAAGAGGTCATTCTGAATAGAGAGTCTAAAATCGGATGGGGGAACTTCAGGGAACTCTTTGGTGGTATTGAAACCCTCCTGGGTCCACTTTTCCAGTCCGCCATCAAGAATAAGGATATGGGATGATCCGAAACGGGCGAGGCTGTAGGCGATCATGCTCTGCTCAAGACCATCACCGGTTTTTGAGAACACCCCGTTTCCGCCATAGACCGCGATGCTCTTGTCATTTTTAAGGCCGGCCAGGGAAAAAAGATTAACGATACACTCGGGGGGGCTGTAATGGGTGGGGAGATTTCCGCTAAAGGCCCGCAGATGGTTTTCGTTAAAATAGACTGCCCCTTCTATGTGAGCCTTGATATAGTCGTGAACATCGGGCTGGCAGTCGATGATTGAAAGCTCGGGGTTGTGGAGGTTTTCATTGAGCCATTTGGGATTAATCCACTCTACATTCGGTAAGTTCATCATGATCTCCTGTTTCAGTAATCGGTTCTAAGGGGATGTGGAGTTGAGTCCGGTGCTGAAAAAGCCGCCTTTTTCCAGATTCGTGAGCTGCATCTGGACCTCGTTTTCACGGTCAAGGATCTCCTGGAGCAGATCGGCAATGTCGCTGTAGCCAAGTTCGCGTGCGAATGTGCGGACCGAGCCGTAGCCGCTTATTTCATAGTGCTCCACTTTTTGCGTTTCGGCAATCAGGGCGGCATCCTTTACCGCAGGGTCGCCCTGAATTTCGATGATTTTTCGGCTCTCTTTGATAAGTCCCTCTATGCCTTCGCAGCTCTGGTGATCGTGGCTGATTGAGAGTCGATGAAAGATCTCATCGAGGAGTTTCAGTTGCTTTTCTGTGGTATTGTGATGTTCTGTGAGGGTTTTGATGAGATCGGGTGATGATGCACAGCGGGCCATTTTCGGGAGAAGCTCCAGGATCTGCTGCTGTGCGCAGTAAAGATGTTGGAGCTGATCCACTAAAAGATCCTGAAGTGTATCTAATCTTATCAAAATGGCACCTCCTGTGATCCTCTTTAACCTCTTACTCACCAAACAGAGAAGGCAAAGCGGGTGCCAGATCCCGGTGTGTCTCAGCTGTCCAGACGCAAAAAGAGTTTTTATTCCCATATTGAGAAATGAGGAAAAACCGGAGCCGATGTTTTCCTCAAGGATTGAATGGGGGAGAAAATGTAAGTACCTGTTATGAGGGGTTGCCCTTTGTGGCATGATTCTTGCCGCTGCTTAAAAAAGCAGAGAACCTTTTAAGCAACGAAACAGATTGGGCGGCAAATATGCGTAAATTGATACTGATCACTGGTGGGGCCGGATTTATCGGCTCTCATCTCTGCGATGAACTTCTGGCGCATGGATACCGGGTCAGGATTCTTGACAACCTCTCGGCTCAGGTGCATGGTCCCGATGCCCGCAAGCCATCATATATAAGCCCCGATGTGCAGTTTGTAAAGGGATCTGTCAGCGACCCGGAGGCCGTCAAAAAGGCGCTTCGGGGGGTCACTGCCGTTTTTCACTTCGCCGCCTCTGTCGGGGTGGGCCAGAGCATGTATCAGATCCACAACTATACCCGGACCAATAACCTTGGAACAGCCGTACTGCTTGAGAGTCTTATAGAGCGCAATGTCGAGCGTCTTATAGTGGCCTCCAGCATGAGTGTATATGGGGAGGGGCTTTATTCAGACGCTGCAGGGAGCAGAATCGAAAG
>CAYLVN010000123.1:7540-8732 GCA_964387115.1 uncultured Fibrobacter sp. | reverse complement strand
CACAAGTACCATACTATCCGCACCGATACCGCTACGGCGGTCGCATAAACGTATTGCAAGGCTGTCGGGGTTGTTTATTTTCTGGGTCATTGCATCGATGATGATAAAATCATTCTGCGCTGAATGCATCTTTGAAAAACTTATCGTGCGGATGAATCAGCTTGTTATTGTCCATGTATTACAAGATAAGTAAGGTTGAGTAAGACCGGAAGAAAATTTGTTGAATAGAACGGGTGTATCTGTCGGGATTTTTTGCAGGTTGGCTTGCGATGAAGAACTGATCAGTAAATGTGTTGACACTAAAATTACTCATCGTGTAACAATTTTATTCCTGCATTCGTCTTCCCTATGAGAACATGCCTGAAACACAAAAGCTGAGGAGGAGCTATGCGTTTAAAGAAAAAACTCTCTGCTGGAATAGACCTGGACCTCAAGCCGGTCATGAATCTCATGGTGGTACTTATTCCCGTCCTTCTTGTTTCTTCAGAATTTGCCAGAATATCTGTTATAGATATCAAGTTGCCCGAGGGCGGGGTCAATACTTCACCTGTAAAAGAAAAAGGCCTGCAGGATGAAACCAGGAAGCTTCAGCTTACAGTCATTCTGACCGATTCTGTTTTGACACTTGGAAGCAGCGGAGGATTCCTGCCATCGATTTATTACCGGGAATTTCACAATTATATAACCCGCGATGACAGGTCTGAAGTAACGGTTGAATTCACAAAGGATAAACAGCCGCTTCACCCCGGAAACAAAAGGCCCCTTGAGATCGGTGAACGACACGAGATACTACTTTACGTCTGTGATGAAAACCGTAGAATCCTGAATCGACTCTATACTGAGCATAATGAGCTTTTGGTCAACAATAAGAATGAATCCGTAGAAAAGGTGAGAAAGGGCGACACTTTATTCACCGTTTCAGAGCCGTCAAGGATGATTGTTGTAAAGGACAATTCCCGGCTTCAGCTCAGGCCGCTTTCTGCCTACGATGATCTTCAGAAGTACCTGTTTAAAGTTAAAGAGAGGTATAAAGGTGCAGAAGACATAAACAGGATTACTATCGCAGCAGAAGACAAGGTACTATATGATAAGCTCGTGCAGGTAATGGATAAGGCGCGCCAGGCATTGTACACCGATATCTCAATTGCACGGCTCAGAGTGTAGCTTTTATCTGTTTTCGATACAATTTCCT
>CAYLVN010000123.1:4694-7530 GCA_964387115.1 uncultured Fibrobacter sp. | reverse complement strand
CGCCTCTTTTGCAACCATCATGATAAACTCCGGGTTTGGCAGGCCTCCCAGTTTTTTCCCGTTCTCGATGTCCTGCCACGCCTCATGGTATTTACCGAGATTATAATGACATATTGCGCGGTCCAGAAATGCATCGGAACTGGAGGGGCTGATACTTATTATCCTCGAGCAGTCATCCGCGGCTTCCTTATGCATTCCCACCATGGAATACGCCGCGGCTCTTCCTTTGAATGCCTTTACCATAGAGGAATCAAATTTGAGCGCATTTGAAAAATGGTGGATTGCATTTTTAAATTCCTGTACCGCATTCTCTTCTTCGCCCCGGTTCATATAATCATTTGCCAGTGCTGCAGAGGCTGAGCCAAGGTTACTATGGGCAAGTGCGAACTGTGGATCTATTTTTACGGCGGCTGTAAAGTCTTTCAGCGCATTAAGAGTATTTCCTGTCTCACCATGAAGTATGCCACGGTTATTGAATAACTCGGCCTTGTTAAGGTTCATCGATACTGCTTTGTCGTAGTCCCTGAGAGCCTCTTCATATCGTTTTGCCTTGTAAAAGGCAAGCCCTCTATTGGCGTAAGATAACACGTAAGAAGGGTCCCGTGCGACTGCCTGATTAAGCATCGCTATCGCCTCGAGAACCTCTTTTTCTGAAGGGTTACCCTGGTTTTGATTAAGAAGAGCCGTACCCGTATACATCCAGGCGCGGGCATTCTCCGGTAATTTCTTTGCGGTATCGGTCCAGATAGCAAGCTCGCTTCTGTAATCTCTGTTACGCAGGATTGTCATGTAACCCAGTATTGCCGCAGCAATGAGGATAAGGAGCAGGGCTCCTGTAAGTTGACAGGATCTTTTTATTCTTTTTTCAATCGGTTCCCATGCATGGTGTAAGGCCAGAACTGTAATCAAAATCACAGCTGAAAGAGAAAGGTACATCCGGTGTTCAGCGATTGTCTGTGTCTTAACTGGGATAATGCTGGAGCTGGGTGCAAGAACGGCTAAAACAAACAAACCGACGAATGCGACTCGGGGCTTGTAAAAAAGCCCGGCAATTACAGAGGCCACAATAGCAATTGACAATATTAAAAAAGGCCAGATTTCACCGACAGTTTCGTTCAGGCCTGTCCCGTAGTCAAATACCAAACCTGAGGGCCAGTAACTAAGCAATAGATACCGGATAAAAGCTCTGGATTGAGTGAGAATATAACCCGCTTCTCCAGTAATGTCAGTATCAAATCCCGCAGTTCCGCCTCTCCCCCCGGCACAGATAACATTACAAACAAGAATACCGCAGGTAAGCACAAGTATTCCGTAAAGTGGCCACCTGCGCTTCAGGGCATCTTTTATCCCCGATGACAAAAAAAGAGAATCGTAAATGAAAGTGATAAACGGAGCAGAGATCATTACCTCTTTAGATGCCATTCCTAAACTGCATGCGGCCACGGCGGCAATACTCCAGATAATTGAAAACTTTTTTCCGGTTATCGAGGATGATCTGATTACACAGTATATCGTCAGCAGATAAAACATCGAGACAAGTGACTCGGCTCTCTGTGTTATATAGGTAACCGCAGAAGTTGTCAGGGGGTGAACCGCCCAGAGGAGAGATACTGAAAAAGCGATAAAAACAGAATCCCGTTTTAAGCGCATACCGGCTGAGCCGGATTTGAATGTCCTGTCTAAGATGCTGAAAACCAGTATAGCTGTAACAAGATGTATCAAGATATTGACGAGATGATATCCGGAGGGATTCAGTTTCCCTATTGCGTAATTGAGTGCAAAAGAGAGGTTTAATACCTGCCTTCCCTGTACCGGATTTCCCTGGTCGGGGGTATCAAAGACGCTCTTGAGAGACCACGGCTCCCGTATGGATCCGTTTTTTACAATAGAGAATTCGTCGTCAAATATGAACGGGCAGTGGATTGAATTGCTGTACACGAAAAAGGCAGATAGAATAACGACAAACTTCAAAGTTAAAGAGAAAAATAGGCGATGTCTGCTTTCAGGTTGCAGTATTTCCTGACTCTCAATTGATTTCTGCACCCTGATTTTTCCGGCGGCGTTTATTCTTTTCATATTCGGTCTGTCAGCCGAAAGGATAAATCTCCTGAACGCATGTCTAATAAGGCAGTCTGCTGTCTGAAGATATTATCTGACCGCAATCCTGACTCTAAATTCCATCCCTCCTTCATTGTCGGTGACTTTGATAATTCCCATATACAGACCGGTTCCAACAACCCTGTTTTTCCTGTTTCTTCCATTCCAACTCAGAAGATACCCTTCTGGAGTTCTGGAAAAATCTTCTGTTTTGATCACCCTGTTTCCGATTGCATCGTAGATACTCAGAGAAATAGAAGAGACAACAGGCTTTATCCTCGAGGATGCGGCCGACGCAATGAGTACAGCAAGAGACTGACCTGAGGCCGGGCTGAATGGATTGGGCCCTGACTTTATTACCCAGCTTGTTTTTGTTGTATTAACTGTTACCGGCGCCCGTCTGTTTACAGGATTATTCTGCCATAAACCTGCCATGTCCCTGACAGTCGAAACCGGATTGATCCTGATACTGTCACCGCTTGACGGGTATTCGACTCCGGAAACATTAATAAAAGAGTATCTGACCCGCTCCTGTTGATGAATTAACATTATGGGATTCAACAGAGTATAATCTGAAGAAGGCGGCTGAAAGAGAATAAACGGATTGGTGTTATCTGCAATCATCACCTCTTCAGAGAATGAGACCTCTAAAGTATCAGGTATAACATCCTGACTTTCGAGAATAATACCGGGATGAATTATTGCACTGCTTATTACCGGGGCGGCGCTGTCTACAGCC
>CAYLVN010000123.1:0-4684 GCA_964387115.1 uncultured Fibrobacter sp. | reverse complement strand
TCGATTGTCCAGTAAAGATCGGGAAATGAGATCGACTCGACAAGAAGGAACATGCTTCCTGAAGTTTTAATTCCGGTACCTACCTGAAAACTGTCGGGTAAGGTAACTTTCACAATCGCATCATTTGCTCCGTGAGTAAAGTTTTCAGATGTGATTGCGTTGAGCCGCTGAGGGCCGCTCCAGGAGAGAGAAAAACGTATGTCGTCAAGAACAACTGATCTGTGGAACTGCATGTAAACAGCATCCACAACACCATCAGCGGTTTCATCCACGTACCATCCCCCTGTCAATGTTGCCGGTTTTGCCCCGATGACAACGGGCCGGTTCAGAAGGTGTGGCTTATTTCCGGACTTGTCAACAACACTCCCGCCCTGTACACCCGGTAAAAGCCGCAGGAGATCGCCTGCCTGAGGCCTGATCCCGTTACTGGCGCTTACAATAACCATGGCCCGGTTTATACCGGCCAGATTTGCCGAAGAAACAGCAAGCGTGACTGTGTCGATCCCGGAGTTTCTTATAAGCTGCAGTGATGCTCCTGTGAGAGCCTGATAATCTATCTCTTCGGAAAACTCAATTGAGAGCGTGTCAATAGCTTCCGATAAATTTTCTGCAAGAGAAGCACTTACAACGCCAGGCCCGACCCCATCAGTGAAAATACGCGAGGATTGTTCCGCCCGGCCTTCAACAAGAATGTTTATCACCACACTGCCTGAGGGAACCGGATCGACTCCAGATTTTGAAAGGAAGGGGGCATGAAGAGTTCTGTCCTGAAGAGTTGTTCCGGAAGCAGGGACTGTGTAAAGATTGCCTTTGTAATCGATAACCACATTGTTTAGCTGCTGATTTACCATAAATGTGTCATTCAGGGTAATAGTGACCATGTCAGGGATAAGGTCCCCGTTTTCATCGGTCATAACGGCAGTTGAGATAACGGGCCACGGCGGAGCGGCTTCGGCAATAATTGTAACAGAATCGGGCTTCAGCCCGTCTTTGTTTACAATTATTACAGTCTTTCCGCTGCCTGCTCTTGTAACCAGGCCTCCCCAGGGCGAACCCGGCAGGCCGGAAACTGTGACAACACTTTCATCACGGCTGGTCCACACAGGAATAGTCGCTTTTTCAATGAAAACTCCATTTTCATCACGTATTACTGCATAAAGCCTGTAATTCAATGTCCCGGCATCCATGAATACCGGCTCAAGGGAAGTATCATTCCGAAGGTTGATATTCAATGTGTCAACTACTATATCAATGTGATCCGGATTCCCTGCTTCTACCATGCAAGGAGTCCTTAACTGCGCGGCAATGCTGTTGGCAGGAATTCCGCGCATATTCGTGTAAGCGGTATTAATTACCGAATCAACTGAACAGGTATGGCACAATGCTTTTACCCACACGGTAACAGAGTCTCCATGGTTGAGTGCATCATTTCCGGATACTACTCTCCAGTTGACGGTTCCGTTTGTATTATCGCCAGTAAGTTGTGTTCCGGCCAGTGCGCCTGTGGAGATTTCTCCACCTGCGGATATAAACGTGAGGCCATCGGGAAGTGCGTCACTTATTACTACATCATAACTCACGTCAAAATGAGTGGACCACCCTGCCAATGTGGTTCCAGGATCATTCAATGCCTTGACACCAGCAAAACCGGCTCTGATGCCGATACCGCTCTGCCTTACGTTTGGAAGAAGGGCCGAAGTATCACCTGCCCAGAAACTTATTGTATCTTTGTAGAGCTCAATCTTGAAATCGAAAGCTGCCGGGAACCCGGGATAGAGGAATCTCTGCTCGCCGCCGACCTGTGTCGCGTTGTTGTAAAACTTGATCCACATGTCACCGAACTCCTGCTTCATGCGGATCTCCACGAAGTTTGTTCCGTCATCACGTGCGACAATGGCGAATTCACTATAGGTGGCCGGTTTCAGTGTTCCTCCTATGGTGCCATTTACACCATAAGACTGACTGTACACCATGCGTGCATTGCGTATGTTATATGAGATGGTACCATCGGCACCGATTCCAAGTTTGCCGGCCCCACCCACATCGTTCCACTTGCTGATATCGGAGGCATCGGTTACCATGTTTCCGTGGGTCTGTTTATAAGCCAGTGTGTAGATGACCGTATCTCCGGCCCCGATTGTATTGGTGTTAGCCAGCTTGTAAAAAGTGGTAGGCGGAGGCGGGGGAGGAGGAATTGAATCGCAGGTGACACGCACCGAAACGCTGTCGTAGACAGGCGACTCCTTGTCGGCACTGATCCATGCTCTTGTCATGATGTCTTTTGACTGTACCGGGCATACACCTGAAGCTACTGCTTTGTATGTGATAGTGCCTTTCTCTTTAATCTGGAGTTTTGGGATGGTCCAGGTGATGATGTTGCCGGAAACTGTCGGCTCGATATCAAAAGGTGATTTACCTGTAAATTGGCTGAAAGTAAAGCCTGCAGGGATTGTGTCTCTTATGACTACATTTACTGCTTCTCTGCCGGGAAGAGGCCCGTTTCCAAAGACACGGCGCCAGGTATAGCCGTCCCACTCCTCAACCAGCACGTTATCAACAGTATAATCCGCTGTTTCGCAGCTCTTTGGGTCCCAGTTATTTACCGGAATATCGGGATTGTCAAGATCGGTCCAGTCTCCGGTAATCGGCCAGTAAACACCGCCATCATCGTCCTGTGCCTGCGGATCCCACGACCAGTCATCTGCCCAGTCTACCGCTGTCCAGTTTCCAGAATACAAATTCCATGCAAGACGTAAAGGCATCGTACCGCCCTTGTGAATTCTTCCCTGCATCCCTGCATACTCGCGAAGGTGGTGGTCGATTGCCGCAAGATTTTCGACCCTGGCAGGATCAAGAGGATCGGAGAACTGGATGATTATTCTCTGGTTCCATTTACCGTTGGCATCTTCCCCGGGAGTGATATTTTCATGTAAGATTCTAATGAAATTTTTATCCAGGCCTTCTGTGATTGTCGGCTGTACACCCCAGCCAGCCGAGCAACCAGGTGTGCCCTGGTAACATTTCAATCCCGGATCGAAAAGATAGTAGGAGATACGGTAGTTGCCGTAATCGATATAGGCCTCCTGGGCGTGATGGAAAAGCCTGACTTTCATTGTGTTCATAGCAGGGTTCTTGGGATCTGCCCCGTTGGCATAAGAGAGGTGCACCCCCGGGCGCCCCCCGTTTATCCACCCTGCATCGGAGGTGTTTTCAAACTCAATTGTGAACTCGATCTCTTTGCCCGGGTTGACCGCTGGGGCAGATGCGGTTTTGTTTACAATAAGCGCTCGTTTGGCAATGTCCAGATAATTGCGCTCCATCACAGAGGTTACGTTGTTGGGGTATTCGTTCGATGTCCACCCGCTTCCGTTTGCACAGGAGATCGAAACACGGTTTCGGTACTGTTTGCGTGTGGCCTTTGCCACTTTGACAACCAGTTTTATCTGCCCCTTTGTAGGTTCGATTCCGGACGCGGTTTTAAATCCTGGCACAGAACCGATATTCCAGGTCACAGAATTTGCAGATGCATTAAATATCCCGCCACCGGTTGCCGACTGAAACTGGAAATCAGGGTGAAGTGTGTCAACTATCACCACATTCTGTGCGTCAAGAGATCCATAGTTGCGGTAATCGATAGTGTAGGTAACGGTGTCTTTTTCAAATGCAAATGTTTTGTCGATGTCAAGGTAAACCTTCATATTTGCAGTGGGTACAAGTTGTGCCGGAGAATGGTAGTTGCCTGAAAGCACAAGCAGTCCCAGAACCCGGAACCATCCATGGAAATAATGTGGAACACTTGTCAGATAACCATCTCCGGGAGTGTCAACATCCCACTCGAGTTCAAGCTGCCGGTACATCTCTGACATCAGGGCAAAATCCTGAGAGATAACAGCGGAGGGTGAGCCGACACTGTGGATCCAGTTCAGGAAAAAGAATCCACCATCTGTTCCGTTAAGGGTCCAGGATGTCCACAACACGTGAGGGCCCCAATAGGTAAACTTTTTATCCGCACCCGCAACGCAGGGGTTCTTCCAGGGGTCCTGGCGGGGGTCCCAGAGGAAACGGGCAAAGCGCAGCCCCATGTCTCTTTCAAAAGTATTCGGTGTTCCCTGAATAACCTGGTGAGAAACCGGATCCCAGGTCGATGAAGGATTCCCGTGCCAGACATAGTTAAGAATAGTTCTCCACCCGAGGCGAAAGTCTTCACCCTGATTGGCATTGCGGAAAACCGGCACATTATCCGATCCGATAGATACTTTGCCTGCAATAGGAATAGCAGCTGGATTTTTGAGCATCTGTCCCATCAGCCAGTCCGATGAAGCTTCAGCGCGCCGGAACTGTTTTATGTTCCATGCGTATTTTGCTGAATCTATCTCAGAAAGGAAATCACCGAACTGACGAAAGTATGAGGGGGCAGTATAGTCAAACCACTGCTCCCGAGGACCCTTAGATTCGATATTAACACCGCTTCGGGCCGGATCATTTGCCCAGTCAGTCAGTTCCTGCCAGGAATCTCCACCTTTAAAGTAGCCGTCAAAACCGATGTCGCCGCTGAGCCATGTTGAACCGTTTGAAACAAAGATAAGCGTGTCGGTAAGGGCTTTAATGAAATCGACAGCAGCCTGCTTATAGGAGATAGGGTTACCGCATGCATCATTTACACCCATGAACTCACCCCATTGCT
>CAYLVN010000122.1:0-8745 GCA_964387115.1 uncultured Fibrobacter sp. | reverse complement strand
ACTCTTGACACAACGGCCTGGGTTGTTTCGAAAAGCATCATGAAAAACCCGCAATACGGCAGTATCGTGTTCAGCTATAAATTTACCATGCTTGACGGGAAACCGGTGATAAGCGAGATCCATACTGAAATGGGATCATTGGGTCGTATTTCGCATATTTTTTATGAATTTAAGAAGATAAAACGAAAATCAAAGAAATTTTTCCGGATGCTGTGAGGAAATGAAATTTAAAATAGAATGTTTTTATTCATTTATCTGCATATCGTCAGCCATGTTTCTTCTAACCGGTTGTGGAGGTGAAATATACACTGAAACTACCTACGGCGGTTCCTTTCTTATTGACAGCCTTACTGTCGGTTTTATAAAGACTGTAAACACTATAAGGGAAGTTGCCAATGCCTGGGATGGGGGCGACTATATTGACGGGGAACAATCATTGCAGATTTACTCTGTCCCCCAGAAAAGAATAACCAAATCTATCCGTATAGCTTCCGGTTCAGAGGCATCGTTAATGGGGCCTGCTATGACAGTAACTTTCAGTAATCCATGGATGATGTACGAAAACGATGTTGATATTTACCTTTTCAACATAAATACGAGGGAAAAAATCAAGATCGCCAGCAGTGTTTTTTATTTCGGCGGCCTCAGCCCGGATGGGCAATACGCGTTTTATAACAAAGGGGATAAAAGAGTTGAGGGCGGAAAAATTCCAGGGACTACTTACTTTTACAGCACATCTGAAAAAAGGGTTACCGATAGTGTACAAATAAGTACCATTTTTTATCTGGCAAAAAATAAGCAGTTCTTTTTATTTACATTAGCAGAAGACCCCCTGTACAGTAATAAAGATAAATGGATAGTCAGATCTGATTTTAACAATAATTCACCTGAAAATTGGGATACCCTGCTAACCCTGCCAGATACATTAGGTTTAGGTAATATTACTAACTTCTACCAATTCATTTGCCTGGTGTGGATGCCTCCACATTCTGACCTTAGAAAACCTTTGTTTTTTGATTTAAATAGTTTGTTTGATAAAAAACTCGTCTTCATTTTTTCTACTGACTATATGAATAATACAAATATGAACCCACCTGTTGCTGACTTTTGTTCCGAAACAGGCGTATATACAAATACTTCCGGTTCAAAAGTAATCATACGGGATGTAAATAAAATTTATACTGATACAATTTTCCAAGAAAATCTTACATGGGAGTAGTCATAAAGTTTCTATAATATGTAGTGCTTTACCATAAGCTATAGTTCATCTAATTCTTCTCGGAAATATAGTGCACAAAATCACACATCTGCTGCTGTGAGGAAATGAAATTTAAAATAGAATGTTTTTATTCATTTATCTGCATACCTGCCGCCGTGTTTTTCCTAATCGGTTGTGTGGGAGAAAAGTACACAGAAACCACTTATGGCGACTCTTTTCTAATTGACAGCGTTACTGTTGGTTTCATCAAAACAGTGAACGTTCAAAGGGAAAGCACCAATGCCTGGGGCTGGGGTGGCTCCTATATTGATGGGAAACAGGAAATACTCATTTACTCTGTACCTCAGCAGAAAGTAATAAAAAAAATCAGTTTTACCTCCGGGAGGAGTGCTTCCTCAATGGAAGGAACCGTGCCTGTAGTTTACAACAAGCCATGGATCATGTATTACAAATACCACGAGTCTCATTCTCTTGGACTTTTAAATTTAGAAACAGGCGAGAAAATCGCACTGGCCGATTGTTCGTATAATCCCATGGGTGGCTTTAGCCCTGACGGTAAGTATGCGTTTTTCTTTAAACAGACTAAGAGCGTTGATGGTTATAAAATACTCAAAACGACATACCTTTACAACATATCTGAAAAAAGGGTTACAGATAGTGTACAAATAAGCAATGTTTTTTATCTGGCGGAAGATGCTCAATTTTTTCTGTTTAAGATAGTAGAAAATCCTCCGTACAGCAATAAAGCTAAATGGATAGCCAAATCCGGTTTCAACAATGATTCACCCGAAAACTGGGATACTCTGGTCACATTAACAGACAATCTTTATGTTTGGGGAATCACTGATTTTGGCAATGGAGTAACTACAAGGTCATTTGATGTCAATAGACCTGTAATAAACAGCATGGATAGTTTGTTAGTCGGTAGCTTACATCCAATATTTATACCTGATACTTATATGGTCTCAGATGTAAAAATATGCCTGAAAACAGGAATATACACGTGCAATACAGGCGTGGAGCTTTACATTAAGAGTTACTATAAAAATTACCATGATACATCTTTTGTAAGGACACGTACTTTGGAGTAGTCAAGGGTTGTCAATCTCATATTGCAAATACACGCAAAAATACTCACACATTTTACACTGGAGTAGCTCATGTTTTCACAAAGAAGGTATTTCTTAATACCCCTATTTGTTTTTCTTTTCACCAAGTTCATATCAGCCTCATTTCTCGGTATCGCCGATGAATACAGCGCATTTGCGTTCGGGCCGGTAACAATGGAAAATTCCGGTGACTGCAGATAAGGTATCCCGCTTCAGAGGTTATATTTTAGGAAGACGGGTGGTATTGAAAGAGGATGTATATATTGATCCAACCGAAGCCTTTTAAACCGGAAGGAAACTATGAGTTCTAGCGTCAGACTGATATTATCATCTCTTGTCATTTTCTCCCTTGCCGGTGTATGTTCCGGCAAGGAACTCAGGTTCAGCCATGTTCCCGGCCGGCTCCTGGTCAAGTTCAAGGATGGAATTACGCCAGAAAACAGTATCTTCAAAAGCATTCAATCATCTGTCAAATGCAGAGCAAGCCGGGTTTTTAAAGACAGGAAAAACAGGTTGGCTAATGCCACCTTCGGCAGCATATATGAGCTTGACTGCAAAGGAGATGTGGGCTATCTGTGCGATCTTTTCGAAAAGACAGGCCTGTTTGAATATGTTGAACCTGATTATCTGGCTGAAAAATGTGCAACAAAGGCATTTATACCAAATGACAGGTACTTTTACCGTCAATGGGCACTGCACAATGAGGGTACATTTAACATGGGGGGTATGATAAACCCCAAACCGGACGCTGATATTGACATGCCGGAAGCCTGGGAGATCGAGCAGGGTGACAGTACGTTAATTATCGCAATACTTGATTCAGGGTGCAAGATGGATCACCCTGAACTGGCAGGCAGAATCTGGAGAAACCCAGGTGAGATCCCGGATAATGGAATCGATGATGACGGAAATGGATTCATAGATGACGTGAATGGGTGGGATTTTGTCAATAACGACAACAGCCCGGGTGATGATAACGGACATGGGACTTCAATGGCTGGAATCATCGGAGCAAACGGGAATAACAATTCAGGTTTTGTTGGTATAAATTTATATGCAAAACTGATGATTATAAAAGTGACAAACCATCAAGGCATTTCATCCAAAGCAAATACAACAAAGGGAATAGAATACGCTCTCAGCAATGGTGCCAAACTTATCAATATGTCACTTGCTGACTCTAATCCATCGGAAACAGAGAGGATAGTAATAGATGCGGCTTTCAATGAAGGCATTTTTATGTGTAGTGGTACTGGAAACAATGCTGATAGTGCAGTTCACTATCCAGCAGCATTTAATCAGGTATTAGCGGTAGGTGCAACAGGCCCTTCGGATTACAGGTGGAATGAGACACCATCAAAGGGCAGCAATTTTGGTAAAGAAATAGATGTTGTAGCACCAGGAGCTTTTATTTTCCAATTAGATTCCACCATAGATGATCAATATGATATTTATGCATCAGGAACATCCTCAGCCACCGCCTTTGTCACCGGCGTAGCCTCCCTCCTCCTTTCTCAGAATCCGGCCCTCACTCCATCTCAAATAATGACCATCCTGCGGGAGACCGCTGAGGACCAGGTTGGGGATCCATCAGAGGACACACCGGGCTGGGATAAGTACTATGGAGCAGGACGACTTAACGCATTTAATGCATTGCAGAGAGTCCTGGAAATTAAAAAACTCCCTTTCAAACAGGTTATTACGGTAGTCCGCAATCCGGAAACAAGACTGCTGCTTAATGGGCAGACTGGTTTTTCCGGGAACATTCTTTTTACCTTGTCGGGCAGGGTGTTGTCTTCACAAGGAAGCAAGATAAAAGTTACTCTTCCGGGCGGGGTTTACCTGCAGAATGCGGGGGCTAATGGGAAGAGTTTACCATAAAGGTACAGGGGGCACAGAGAGGAATAATAGATTCCGGAAAGAATTGATGCGAATTAACCTGCTTGACTTTTATTATGTCTCCAACAAAGCTTTTTACACGGCAAATGCTTGTCTGCAAATACCTTCTCAACCAGAGGTGTCCCTCTTGCACTTCAGCCCACCGAAGACTTTGGTCTTCCGCTGTCAAACATGTTGTACACCAGTTGTGAAGGCAGCAGCGGGCGAACTGATGGTAGATTAACGGATTGAAGCCTTGGAGAATTCAAACAGGCACATTACAATCAAACCCTGTCATCCCAACATCTTACAATTTTATATTCTCCCCAGCTATCAACTTTCAGGATTATATTTACTCTTATCAGACTTATGCCAAACTGTAAATTCAATAAAATACTTGTCCTCTCCCATGAGTTTCCGCCTTTTGGCGGTGGGGGAGGGCGGATTCTGGCCTCTCTTTGTGATGAGCTTCATTCAAGGGGCTTTGAGCTAACTGTCCTTACTGCTGCCCCTCCCGCAGAAATGAGACAGCAGTTCCCTTTTCAGGTTAAATATTTCCCCACTTTCAGAAAAGCACGCTTCAAGACAAGTGTCCCGGCAATGCTGCTTTTTCTTATTCAGGTTTTCTTTTTCGGCTTTTCGCGAAAAGCAAGGGGTTACGACCTGCTCTTTTCCAACATGGCTGTTCCTGCCGGACTGGTTGGTGTTATCCTCAGGCGAATCCTTAACACTCCCCATGCGGTCTGGTACCACAATACCGAGGTAACACAGAACAGGCCGGGTCGTGCCGGTTTTTTTTTCAGAACCATGTGCCATTCTGTCGGCAAAAGAGCGCAGGTAAATTTCTTTGTCTCAAAGGGGCTTCTTGATCTGGCTCTCACTTATGGCCCTGTTCCCTGTCCCTGTGTCCTGCCAAATGCCATAAGGATTCATCAGAATTCGGTGCATAAATATACCGGGGGAGAAAAAAACTTTCTTTTTGCAGCGCGCATGGAGCCTGTAAAGAATCCTCTTCTTCTGCTTGAAGCTGTCAGGATTCTGAAGGGACGCGGACTTCTTCAGGGGATTAGGTTCTCGATGTTTGGAAGCGGCGCGCTTTACAGGAAAGTGGCTGAAAAGATCCCGGAATATGGCCTTGAGAATGCTGTCACTCTGGAACCTGTTGCGCCTTTTGATCGTATGCCCGAGCTTTACAGCAGGTCGTATGCTTTACTTATACCATCGGTGGTTGAGGGGTTCCCGACAACAGTTCTCGAATCCGGCGCATTCGGAGTCCCCGCTATCGGATCGGATACAATCGGAAACAGGGACGCAATAATCCATGGCCAAACCGGACTTATTGTGAAACTTAACGATTCCGGTGACCTGGCGGATGCCATAGCTGCTCTGAGTGCTGATTCCTCAATGCGCAACAGGCTGGGGGAAAATGCTTTCAGCAGATCAAAAGAGTTTACTATTCAGCGTACCGCCGACACTTTTGTTTCCACTTTGAATTCAAACCTCTGAGCCGTGCTTTCTTGGAATTCTCATCAGAGAGAGAAAAAAAGATGAGAACACAATCTGTATGCCTATCATCATAAATAGAAGACAGAACAGGCAGAGCTTGATCTCAAAGAACGGACCCACAAAGTTGACTTTAACCCATTTTGCCACAATGTAAAGACTTCCCGCAAAGCCCGCCGCAAAAAGCAGGCTTCCTGCGAGTATGCCCCGTTCAAGCGTAATGAATCGTGACATCGATTCAAGTACATTGTCAGGAGATTCAAAGCCCTCCCGTACGCTGAATGCCCTGGCATAAAGGCCCATCATGATCACCTGTGATCCAAGCAGACAGAAAAGAACAAAAAACACCATCGCATGAATATCGAATGTGTGGTGGAGAAAGACCAGTTTCCCATATCCGGAAAGAAGCAGCGCCACAAAGCCGCTGACAAACAGGACACCGCCGGGGATAAGGTAAAGCCATGTGGGACTGTAAAGAAGCATGAATCTGAGATGACGCCAGGCATCGGAAAAAGAGTTCAGTTTTGACTCTCCCAGCCTGGCCGAATACACAATCGGTATCTCTTCGATCCGCAGTTTTGCCCTGAGTGCCGCGACTATCATCTCAGATGCAAATTCCATCCCCGTAGTCTTGAGATTGAGCCTGTTGACAGCCTCACGGGTAATCGCCCGAAGCCCGGTGTGGGCGTCTGAAACAGAAGAACGGAAGAAGATGTTAAGAATAAAGGTAAGTATTGGATTCCCTATATACCTGTGCGAGAAAGACATCGCGCCTTTCATAATTGTGCCTTTAAATCGCGAGCCTAAAACCATATCAGCACCGTCAAGCAGAGGCTTGAGCATCGCAGGGATCTCTGTAAAGTCATAAGTATCATCACCATCACCCATGACCAGAAATTTCCCTTTACTCTCCTCTATACCCTTGAGGTATGCGGCACCGTAACCACGGATACTCTGCTTTACAACTCTTGCACCGGCCGCTTCTGCAAGCTCTACGCTGCGGTCAACGGAACCGTTGTCCACTACAACAACTTCGCCTGCAATCCCGGCATTTTTGAGGCCCTGGCTGGCTTTGCGAACACAGGATTCTATAGTCTCTTCTTCATTAAGACATGGGATTATTACAGAAACTTCAGGTTGCGACATCGAAAAATTCCTTATGAAAACAACTTTGGATCAGTGCTACAGAACTATGATACACTTATTGTACGGTAACTGCAAGGCCGGCCTTTCCATCCTTGCTAATTCGATGTGGAGGGCTTATTTTAGTCATTCTGTTTAAGCGCTTTCAAACGGACTCTGTTATGAAAATTGTTGCTTGCCAGCTAAACCCGGTAGTAGGGGATGTACAGGGAAATGCTGCACGTGTTTGTGAAATCCTGGCCGGGCACGCTGGTCAGGGAATCGATCTGTTTGTTTTTCCGGAGCTTTTCCTTCAGGGCTATCCTCCCGGAGACCTTCTGGATAAGAAATGGTTTATCCGCAACAGTTTCGATGCAGTCGATAAGATCTGCAGCTGTTCGCAAAAGCACCCCGGCACTGGAGTGCTTCTGGGATCTATAGTTCCCGATTCCATCCCCTGCGGCAAGGGACTTTTCAATGCTGCTATTCTAATCTGTGATGGAAAAGTCGTTTTTCATCAGAACAAAAGCCTGCTTCCATCGTATGATGTTTTCGATGAACCGGGGTATTTTGATCCTGCAAAGAGCTCTTCTGTCTTTGAATTCAAGGGGGAAAAACTCGGAATCAGTATCTGTGAAGACGCATGGAACGACGCGGAACTATGGCCGCAGCTTCTATACAACAGAGACCCGGTTGCGGAGCTGGCGGCTGAAGGCGCAACAATCCTGATCAATATTTCTGCCTCTCCTTTCTATGCAGGAAAAGAAAGCCTTCGGCAGAAGGTGATCAGAAATCATGCCCGCAAACACCGCCTGCCATTTATATTTGTCAATCAGGTGGGGGCAAATGATGAGCTGATCTTTGATGGAAGCAGCGTTTTTATTGACGCGGATGGAAACCTGCGGGAACAGCTCCCGTCATTTGATGAATGTGTAAAGTTAATAGATACTGACAGTCCGGGTCCGGTTTTGAGTTTGCCGGAAAGGGAAGAGATTGCCTCTGTGCACGATGCGCTTGTGCTGGGTGTAAGGGATTATGTCAGAAAATGCGGCTTTACAAGTGTTCTTCTTGGCCTTTCCGGAGGTATTGATTCTGCGGTTGTAGCGGCTATAGCCTCAAGAGCTGTCGGTCCGGAGAATGTCTGGGGTGTTACAATGCCGTCCCGGTATTCCTCAGATGGAAGCATAAGTGACTCTGAAAAACTTGCCGGAAATCTCGGTATCCGTTTCAGCACTATTCCCATAGAAAAGGCATTTTCCGCATTTTTGGATCTCCTTTCTCCTGTCTTTGAAGGAACGGCCACGGGTGTTGCCGAAGAGAACCTTCAAGCCCGTATACGTGGTACTCTCCTGATGACAATTTCAAACAAGTTCGGACATCTGCTGCTTACTACAGGCAACAAAAGCGAAATGTCTGTGGGATACTGCACTCTTTACGGAGACATGAACGGCGGGCTTGCTGTAATCAGTGATCTTCCCAAAGCCATGGTCTATAAACTGGCAGATTACATTAATTTAAAAGAAGAGATCATTCCTGCTTCTACTTTGACAAAAGCCCCGTCTGCCGAGCTGCGCCCCAATCAGAAAGATCAGGACACCCTTCCGCCTTATCCTGTTCTGGATTCGATACTGAATCTTCTCATTGAAGAGGGAAAGTCAAGCAGCGAGATCGCGGAATCAGGCTTTGATGAAGCGACAGTGAAGTGGATTGCAAAGAAAGTCGCCGCAAGCGAATACAAGCGCCGCCAGGCTCCAACTGGTCTGAAGGTCAGTCCCAGAGCATTCGGGAGCGGGTGGAGATTTCCTCTTGCTGCGTTTTACGAGTGGTGATTCATGTTTATTCTGCTGGCCATATTTTCAGCTCTTTACATAGCAGAGGTACTTTTACTGTTAAAGGGGCTGTGTTCTCTTCCGC
>CAYLVN010000121.1:0-8746 GCA_964387115.1 uncultured Fibrobacter sp. | reverse complement strand
AAAGATAACGGACAGCGGATAGAGGACTACTGGGGAGCAGGCAGCGGAACCGAAATAGTACACTTTATCGGTAAAGACATCGTATACTTTCACGCACTCTTCTGGCCGGTGATGCTTAAAAACTCAGGTTTCAACCTCCCCTCCAGAATTCAGGTACACGGATTTTTGAATATACAGGGCGAGAAGATGTCTAAATCCCGGGGAACCTTTATACTTGCAAGGGAGTACCTTGATAAAGTAAAGCATCCTCAGGCACCTGAGTATCTCAGGTTTTATTTCGGCTCAAAGCTGATGCCCAATACAGCAGATATCGATCTTAATACCGATGAGCTGATCAACAGAGTAAATACTACATTGGCCAATAATATTGGAAATCTCCACCACCGGACATTTGTCTTCTGTGACAGGTATTTTGAAAAGAAAATCCCTGATGTGCAGTGGGATGAGGCGGTTGCAACTATTGTCAATGAGGCCGCCATTGAAATCGCCGGCTATTATGAGCGCTGCGAGTTTAAATCGGTTGTTGAGAAAGTGCACGCCCTGGGAAGCCTGGGTAATAAATACTATCAGGACAGCCAGCCCTGGACGCTGATTAAAACTTGTCCAGAAAAAGCAGCTGAAGTGATGGTGACATGCGTAAACCTCATTAAAGCGATTGCTGTCTTTCTTAAACCGATTACACCTGAAATGTCAAGCAGAGTCGAGAGACAGCTTGAGGCCGTATTTTCATGGAAAGACTATGAGTTCTCGCTTAGAAACAAGCTGCTTGGACCTACTGAGAAACTTGTAAAGCCGCTTGAGACCGATGATCTTGCCCCGCTCCTTGCTACTGTTGTTAAAAAGGAACCGCAGGCAGAAACTGGCCTGATTGATATCGATCAGTTTAAAAATGTCGATCTGAGAGTCGCGGTGGTCAACAGTGCCGAACGTGTGGAGAAGTCCTCTAAACTACTTAGACTTCAGGTGGAAATCGGAAAAGAGAAAAGACAGATAATTGCAGGAATCGCGGCCCACTATACTCCCGAACAGCTTGTAGGACGGCAGGTTGTCGTAGTCGCAAACCTCAAACCCGCGACACTGTTCGGGCTTAAATCCGAAGGGATGCTTCTTGCGGCAAAGAACGCGGATGGATCGCTGATAATTCTGCAACCGGAAAAGCCGGCTGTATCCGGAGCAAAGATTTCATGAGTTGGCCAGGAATTGCCAGAGAACGTGTTTCAGTAAAAAACATCGACTCTGCAATTGTTCAGCGTCTGAAAACCGAGCTGAATGTTCCTGAGGCGATCGCTGCAATACTTGCAGGAAGAAATCTTGAGACTTTTGAGTCCTGCAGGGCATTCTTTCGCCCTGATATCTCCCAGTTTCACGATCCGTTCCTCTTCAGACAGATGGAGATCTCTGTAGAGCGGATCCTTCTTGCTATTGATAGAAAAGAAAAAATCGTGGTCTACGGGGACTATGATGTCGATGGGATCACCTCTACGGTACTCCTCATAAGAGTGCTTCGTTCTTTAGGTGCTGACTGCTTCTACTTTCTACCAAATCGTCTTGTTGACGGCTATGGCATCTCGATCTCTGGAATAGAGCAGGTTGTAAACTCCGGCGCAAAGCTTATCATCTCTGTTGACTGTGGAATTACATCCGATGAAGAGGTCTTGAAAGCAAGATCCATGGGTGTAGACATGATCATAACCGATCATCATGAGCCCAAAGATGATCTGCCTGATGCTTTTTCGATACTTGATCCTAAAGTTGAAAACAGCGGATATCCTGACAGCAGACTTGCCGGAGTCGGCGTAGCTCTCAAATTGTGCCAGGGCCTGGGAGTAAAGACCGCAAGAGGCGAACAACTCTGGAAACCTTATCTTGATATTGCAGCACTTGGAACTGCCGCCGACATAGTCCCATTGACAGGGGAAAACCGCATCATTGCCAGTCTGGGTTTTAAGATGATGCCGGATACGCAGCACAAAGGACTCAGGGAACTCATCGCACAGCAAGGCCTTCAAGGAAAAAAGATCACAACATCACAGGTGGTGTTTGGCCTTGCACCCTGTATAAATGCCGTTGGAAGGCTTGGAAATCCCGACAGGGGTGTAGAACTGCTCTTGACAGATAATGATGACGATGCGCGGCGTATCGCTACTGAGCTTCGTGAGGCAAATCTGGAAAGACGATCCCTTGACAGCACTGTAGCTGAAGAAGCCTGCCGGAGGGTGATTGAAAACTGCAGTCCGGAAAAAGACTTTGTACTTGTACTGGGTGACCAGAACTGGCATGCCGGTGTAATCGGTATTGTGGCTTCTAAACTTGTAGAAAAATTTTATCGTCCGACAATACTCTTTTCAATAGGCCCAGATGGACTGGCGAAAGGGTCGGGACGAAGTGTTCCGGGGCTTCATCTGTTGAATGCTTTGAGCGGATGTGCTGATCTGCTTGAGGGATTCGGGGGGCATGCCGCGGCTGCCGGAGTCAGTATCAAGAGTGAAAATATCGATGCTTTCAGGGAGCGCTTCAACAGCTGTGTCGCTTCTCTTCTTAGTCCCGAAGACTTGACTCCTTCAGTTGTCGCTGATGCAGAGATCGATCTGCCGCAAATAACACCGAAATTTTACAGGATAGTCAAGGAAATGGAACCCTTCGGGCCAGGCAATATGCGGCCGGTTCTTTTCTGTCGCGGTTTAAAGAATAAATATCCTCCAAGAATAGTAGGAAAGAACCACCTGAAGCTGGCAGTGAACGGTGATGGGATCGTCATGGATGCAATAGGGTTCAATCTGGGTGAGAGGATAGACGATTTACGCAGGTCTGAAACAGTATCACTTGCGTTCTCTTTAGATGAAAACGAATGGAACGGGAAGACCTGTTTACAGATGAAGTTAAGGGGAATTTCGTTATGAAAATGTGGGACGGACGCTTCAGTAAAGCATCTGACAAATTGATGGAACAGTTTCACAATTCTCTTCCTTTTGACAAAGCATTGATTGAAGAGGATATTGCTGGGAGTATAGCCTGGGCTGCGGCCCTGGCTGGTATTGGGATTTTCAGCCCTGATGAACTCAAAAAGGTTAAAACGGGACTTGAGGAAATTCTTGATGATTACCGGAATGGGAAAATCGAGTTTCTTTCGAGCGATGAAGACATACATATGGCCGTTGAAAGATTACTGATCGAGCGCATTGGTGATACCGGAGCCAGGCTTCATACCGGACGTTCCCGTAATGACCAGGTGGCAACCGATTCGAGGCTCTATGCAAAAAAAGCAATCGGCCATATAATCGATGCACTCCGTGAATTGCAGAGATCTGTTCTGGACCGGGCAAAAATCGATAAAAAAATCATTATACCCGGATACACTCATCTCCAGCAGGCTCAACCCATTCTTCTGGCCCATTACTGGCTCTCACTCTTTTTCCTGCTGGAACGCGAAAAGAGCCGTCTTGAACACGCGATTACCACAACTGATATTATGCCACTGGGTTCCGGAGCAATGGCTGGAAGCGGGTTTAACGTTAACAGAAAGAAACTGGCTGAGAATCTCGGATTCTCATCTGTATCACAGAACAGTATCGATGGAGTGGCAGCGAGGGATTTTATCCTGGAGACACTTTCATGCATTTCATCTCTTGGTATTCATCTGAGCCGGTATGCTGAAGACCTTATTATCTGGTCATCGCGGGAGTTCGGTTTTGTTGAGCTTGATGATGCCTGGTCAACAGGTTCAAGCATTATGCCTCAGAAGAAAAATCCGGATTCCCTTGAGCTTATAAGGGGAAAGAGTGGAAGGTTCATCGGTAACCTCACCAGGTTTGCCGCTACTCTCAAAGGGGTTGGGCTGACATACTATAAAGATCTGCAGGAAGACAAGGAACCGCTGTTTGACAGTGTCGATCAGATTCTGCTTGTGCTCAATGTCTTCTCTCAGGTGATCGCTACCCTTTCTGTGAAAAATGAACGAATCGAACAGGACCTGGATCCGTTTCTGCTCTCAACTGATCTTGCCGACTATCTTGCCCGTAAAGGCATGCCTTTCAGGCAGGCACATAAAGTGGTTGGCAGAATCGTTGCATTCTGCATTGAGAGCGGTACTCCTTTGACAGATTTAACATCTGAAATGCTCAGAAAGTTTTCTGAATCATTTCAGGACGATGTGGCAGATATATTTTCTTTTGAAGGATCCGTAAGGAAACGTCTGGTGGAAGGTGGAACCGGAACGGAAAGTGTAGATAAGCAGATTGAGTCTGCCAGCAGACTCCTATCATAGAAAAGAAATAGAAACTGCTCTATTTGTGTATAAAGGCTTTCACGAATCGCAGATTTTGTGCACCTGCGATTCGTGAAGGCCTTTCTGCTACAAGGCCTAAACGTACTTTGATCCTTCCTGGATGTATAAGTCAGGTAATAAACTGCCAAACAGAGGTGTAATAAAGAACAGTGTTGTATATTTCAGTTGGAGAGGCATGAAGAGTAGGATGGCTGGATTCCTGCATTTGCAGGAATGACGGAGCATCCATTATTGAAAATTCTCAGGAAAGATCTCATGCGTAAAAATTTTCTTGTATTCGGCAGTCCCTGCATAGGCCAGGAAGAAATAGATGAAGTAGTCGACACAATGCGTTCCGGATGGCTTGGGACAGGACCTAAAACCCACCGGCTGGAGAAGGAGTTTGCCGGTTATCTGGGTGTAAAGAATAGTGTGGCAGTAAACTCCTGCACCGCAGCACTTCATTTATCCATGCTGGCTTCCGGTATAGGGCCCGGCGATGAGGTTATCGTGCCGGATCTTACTTTTTGTGCTACTGTAAACGCTGTTATTCATACCGGTGCGCGCCCTGTTTTTGCCGATATAAAGATCCCGGATATGAACATCTCTCCAGATGAAATACTGCGGCTTATCACGCCCAGAACAAAAGCAATTATCCCTGTACATCTCTACGGTAATCCGGTCGATATGGATCCAATAAGGGAAATAGCGGACCGGCACGGGCTTATGATTATCGATGATGCTGCACATGCCATAGAAGCTACTTATAAAAACCGTAAAATGGGGCATCTTGGCGATATCACATGTTTCAGCTTTTACATAACTAAAAATATGACCACGGTTGAAGGTGGTATGGTGACTTCTGAGAACGAAGAGTGGATCGACAAAATAAAGATTTATGCTCTGCACGGAATGTCCAAAGATGCCTGGTCGAGGTTTTCCGATAAGGGCTACAAGCATTACCAGGTTGTAATGCCGGGTTACAAATACAACATGACCGATCTGCAGTCCTCTATAGGTCTGCACCAGCTTAAAAAACTCGAAACGAATCTGCTCAGGCGTCAGGAAATCTGGAAAATGTATGATCATGAGCTGAAAGATCTGCCCCTGGAACTGCCCTCAAGCGGCCGCAAAGAGGACAGGCATGCCTGCCACCTGTACGCGATCCGGGTTAAAAAAGAGTCCCCGCTTGACAGAGATGAACTGATGAATGCTCTGTTTTTGAAAAATATTGGTACTGGGGTGCATTATACCGCACTGCATCTGCACCCATATTACAGTCAGGCTTATGGCTATAAACAGGGCGATTTCCCCGCTTCGGAAATGGTCGGTGACACTACTCTGTCAATTCCGCTTTCGGCAGCATTGACTGATGAAGATGTGTGGGATGTGATAAAGGCACTCAGAGAATGCCTGAAGTAAAAACCGTTTTGTAATCGGGATGTTTTACTGTAGCTTTTATACCCGGATCTGAGTGATGTTCAGCTTTGCTTCCTGTATTTCCGCGGCCCTTCAACGTAAAGGTTGTTTCCCTCACAGTCAATAGCAACTATCAGTGGAAAACCCATTACTTCGAGCTTGTAAATTGCTTCAGGACCAAGGTCCGGGTATGCCACAACCGTGGCACTTTTTATCTGCCTGGCAAGCAATGCACCGGCACCGCCAACTGCTGCAAAGTACACGCAGGTGTTATCCTTCAGTGACTTGATTACTTCTTCACTTCTGTTGCCTTTTCCGATGATTCCGCCGAGACCCGTAGCGGCTGCAAGGGATGGCGTGTATTTGTCCATCCGGGAGCTGGTTGTGGGTCCTGCGCTCCCGATCGCCATTCCCGGTCTGGGGGGAGTTGGACCGGTATAATATAGAACCTGTCCTGAAAGATCAACCGGGAGCTTTTCCCCGTTCTCCAGAAGAGAAATGAGCCGCTTATGGGCGGCATCTCTTGCCGTATAAATGGTACCGCTCAAGAGTATCTCATCACCGGCTCTCAGGGAGCGGATTATTTCTGCAGAGAGAGGAGCAGATATGTTTTTCATGAAAAGATCCTATAAATTGACTGTTGCTTTTCGCGCGGAGTGGCAGTTCAGGTTTACAGCGACCGGCATCGATGCGATATGGCAGGGAAATGTTTCAATGTGAACCGCAAGAGCACTTACAGTTCCGCCAAGCCCCTGGGGGCCTACACCGGAATCATTGATTCTTGTGAGAATTTCCTTTTCAAGCCCGGCGTACTGCGGGTCGGCATGTGATGAACCGATCCGCCTCAGGAGAGCCTTTTTGGCAAGCAGAGCCGCTTTGTCGGCAGTTCCACCGATACCTGCCCCCACTACTACAGGCGGACATGGATTTCCGCCTGCCTTTACGACTGTGGAGACTATGAAATCAATTATTCCCTCTTTGCCATCAGAGGGCTTGAGCATCGCAAGCGAGCTCATATTCTCGCATCCTCCACCTTTGGGAAGCAGAGTGATTGAGAGTGTATCTCCTTTTATCATGTCAATATGAATCAGTGCCGGAGTGTTATCACCAGTGTTGATCCGGTTGAAAAGGGGATCCTTTACAATAGAATTTCTCAGATATCCTTCTTTATAGCCGCGCCTTACTCCCTCGTTGATTGCATCCGTCAGAATCCCGCCATCGACCGATACTTCAGATCCTATGTTCACAAAAAAGATGGCAAACCCGGTATCCTGACAAAGTGGCAAAGATTCCGAACTGGCAAGAGATGCGTTCTGCAGGCACTGATTCAGAATCGATCTGCCTGCAGGTGATTTCTCGGTAGAGAGAGATTCCTGAAGAGCTTTCAGAGTGTCATCAGGAAGCCTGAAAGCCGCCTGAAGACAGAGTCCTTTAACCGCGTCAACTATATCGGAAAACCTTATTACCTTTGACATGATTGCTTTCTGTTATCGGTTACTGATTGTTTCCGAGAGTTTCTCAAGTTTTTTCCGGTAATCATTCAGATCAATCTTAATTCGTGCGACACCTGTTTCTATTGCCGCCCGGGCCACCGCAACGCTCTCTTCTACCAGAACTCTGGGGTCCAGCGGCTTTGGAATGATGTAATCGGGTCCAAAAGAGAGTGACTTCAGTCCGAAATTCTGGAGAACTGAAGGTGGAATGTCCTCTTTTTGTGCCAGCGATGCCAGGGCGTGTGTGGCTGCAGTTTTCATCTCTTCGTTTATCATTGAAGCACGTACATCGAGTGCTCCTCTGAAAATGAACGGAAATCCAAGGACATTGTTGACCTGATTGGGGTAATCGGAACGGCCTGTTGCCATTATAAGATCATTCCTGACACTCCTGGCTTCGTCGTAGCCGATTTCCGGATCCGGATTGGCCAGAGCAAAGATTATGGGGCGCTCGGCCATGCTTTTTACCATCTCAGGTTTTACTATCCCGCCCATGCTCAGACCGGCGAAAAGATCTGCACCTTCCATGGCATCCCGAAGCGTTCTTTTCGATGTCTCAGCGGCAAAGGGTTCCTTGTATTTATTCATTCCGTCTGTTCTGCCCTTGTAAACGACTCCCTTGCTGTCAACCAGGAGAATGTTCGATCTTTTAACTCCCAGCCGAACATAATGGTTTGCGCATGAAATGGCGGCGGCTCCGGCTCCGGAGAAAACGACCTTTATTGAGGAGAGCTCTTTTCCCTGAATCTGCACTGCGTTAAGCAGAGCAGCGCCGGAAATGATAGCAGTTCCGTGCTGATCATCGTGGAAAACCGGAATTGACATCCGCTTTTTCAGCTCCTCTTCTATGTAAAAACATTCAGGAGCTTTTATATCTTCAAGATTGATTCCGCCGAAGGTCGGTTCCAGACTTTCAACAATTCTGACGATCTCCTGGGGATCTTTGGAGTTTATCTCCAGATCGAACACATCGATATCCGCAAACCTTTTAAAAAGTATCCCCTTTCCTTCCATAACCGGTTTACCTGCAAGGGGGCCGATGTCCCCCAGGCCCAGAACCGCGGTGCCATTTGAAATTACGGCAATCAGATTGCCTTTTGCTGTGTAGCGATAGGCGGCATCGGGATCTTTCTCTATCTCCCGGCAGGGTTCTGCTACCCCGGGTGTGTAGGCCAGTGAGAGATCTTTTTGTGTTTTGCAGGGTTTTGAGGCTATTACTTCAATTTTTCCCCTGCGTCCTGATTCATGGTAATTGAGAGCTTCCTGTTTCATTGTTTTTTCCTCTTACATGATAAGTAGAATTGACATTAAAAATAGATTCTTTTCTTCTTTTATCCAAAGGCAGTTTTAATGATAATCTTTGAGGATGGCTGAAAAACGCTGAAAAGAAGTTTGACCTGAAAGTTGCGGTAGGGGAGAATTCAACTTGTGATTTTCTGGTTTAATGTTGATCTCACCCGGAGATGGTTCTGCAAGAGTGGCTTAACTCGTTAAATGATCCTGAGAGGAGTCCCTAAGTTACCTCAGGGGTGAAGGAGTGACTTAATTCGTTAAATGATCCTGTGGGGAG
>CAYLVN010000120.1:6126-8777 GCA_964387115.1 uncultured Fibrobacter sp. | reverse complement strand
TAGGAATCCAACTAAGGGACCATTCAAATTCGTTCAAAAAAACTAGACCTTCTCAGTCCGCACCGGTATCGAGTGTATAGCCGGCAGCGGAAACTGCACCTGCAAAACGATCGGGGAAATCCAAAAGCAGCCGGAATACACCCTCCCCACCCATGGATTCACCGTAAATGTATTGCCGTTTTGTATCAAAACCATGCTGCTCTATCAAGCGATCCAGTTCTGCAAGGGCATTTATCATCTGCGGGCGAAGCTGACTATCATATGTGCCACCCCAGTCTGCACAGGAATAGGGCGTATTCTCCGTTTCGGGAGCGGTAGGAAGGAAAACCGCGCAGGGTTCAATCTCATTGAGCGCGGCTATAATCCAGTGATACTGGCTCACGGGGTCATTATGACAACCATGCAGAAACATGACTACCGGCAACGGCTCAGAGGTGGCTTGATCCGGCAGATATAACCCCATAGGGGTTTCTTCAAAGTTCCATGTAATAAAATGATCATCGTCCTGAGCTTTCAAGGCAGCAGCGGCATCTTGACCGGCACTGCTCAATTCAAAAAGGATAAATACGGATGCAAATAGAAGTAAAGCATACTGCCTGATCATTGAAGTCATTTATTCTCCCTGTGCTGCGAGTGAAACGGGCCTCTTAACTGTAAAATAAATTCAAAAACGCAAAGCTGCGGCAGAATTTGTACCGGCACAGATAAAACAAGCGTCCACCAGCTGCTTTTTAACTTTTGACAGGTGTACACTCCTTGTCCGATACCTGCGTGTATCAACGAGATGACATTTAATGAGAAAGATCGCAAGAACGTACGACAATACCAGCAGCAGCGTCTTCAAAATTTGAAACATCCTTTTCCTCCCGGCCCTTGAAGCCAGTGCCTTCAACAGCTATTTTATTATCAGGGAAAGTTGAGCGGGAATCAGGATGACCGTGTGAAGGAATCTAAGAGAATAAAAAAGAGAATCATTTCATACGCGACATCTTTCTCTCCGGATTATTAAGATATCTATCGGCATTTTTTAAACAGGGGGAATGAGTAAAATGAAATTGATCCAATCGATCATTGTCGTTTTAACTGCCACTATTGTTGTCAACGGGGTTGAGGCAATAACCGGTCGCGTCGTTGACGGTTCTTCAAAAGTTCTTGACAGCGCCAGAGTCTGGCTGAAAAGCAATCCATCGGTTGTTGATTCCACAGGCAGTGATGGAATTTTCAATCTGCCTCTCGCTTCGACTTCGATAAGCAGGCAGCATATCACCGCCGGGAATTCTGCGTTCAGAGTCAAAAACGGACAACCTGTCATCTCATTGTCACGCCCCCAGCAGGTGCAGATCAGGCTTTATACAATCAAAGGTGAACTGGCGGCTGTTGCTTCAGATGGAATTTTACCTGCCGGTGAATCTATTGTGCCTGTTAAAAAGTATATGAGATCGATGACCCCGGGTCATTATATACTTTCATGTAAAAGTCATGATTTGTCATTCGAAAGCAGAGTGTTATACACAGATAGAATGTGTTTTTCCGATGACCACGCATCTATTGTCAACAGGAATCATATCAGAACCGGGAAAAAGGCCGCAGAGGTCGATACTCTTGTCGTTCTGAGAATGGGGTATGCAATCAGGAAGATACCGATGCCTGAAGTTGTGGCAAAGGATGTGGGTCAGATACAGTTGTCAATGCGGACCTACCGTGTAGCGACTACAACTACAGTAAAGTCCCGTACCATTGAAGTGGTCCTGCCTTCCGATTACGATGAACTGTATAAACTTCCGGTGTTGTATCTGCTGCATGGAGGGGGTGAAGATAATACTGCCTGGAGGATAAAGGGACAGTTGATCGATGCACTCAATGGGCGTGATTTTCCCCAGAGAGACAAGATGCAGGCGATGATCATCGTTACACCATCAGCAGCATCCGATAACGGATACGGAAATTATGGTAAAACAGGCGATAAATTTTATACTGACCTGACTGTTGATATTAAAAACTATATCGAATCAAATTATAAGGTGGATACAACCAGGAATGCCCGGGCGATATCAGGTTTTTCAATGGGAGCGATGCAGACTCATAATCTGACGCTGTTTTATCCTTATTTGTTTGGTTATTCCTGTTCAATCAGTGGAGGTTTGAATCTCAGCAACGGGTATTCTGAAGATAAAATGAAAGAAGATATCGCCTCAGGCATTATTGACACGGCTATGATAAATTCGATGAAGCTCTACAGATTACATTCAAATCCGACCGATGCTGCGTATACCAATGGAGACACCCCGAGTTTCGAGAGATTTCTTACATCTGTAGGAATAAAACACACCTACGATTATACATCCTATTCTATCGGCGGACATACATTCAGTTATTGTAACGGGGTCTTTAAAAATTATTCAGGAATGCTCTTTAAGAATTGAAAATTTGCTGAACGCTAAGGCATTCAGATATTGCAGGTCTTATCATATTGCCGATAAGACCTGCAGTTCCTTAAATTCCTTTTTTCTCAATATCTTACAGTTTTTTGTTCTCACCAGCTACGGCTTTCAGGATTATTAGTTACCGCCCTTCCTGTATTTTTCTTACGATGCGGTCAATTGAATTGTTCGCTTAAACTTTAAACCTGAAAATCGCAGTTGGATGAGGCA
>CAYLVN010000120.1:0-6116 GCA_964387115.1 uncultured Fibrobacter sp. | reverse complement strand
AAAAAAGCTCTCCAGGCGAAAACGTCTGGAGAGCAAATTTGTCACTTAAGGTAAAAAAACCTGTAAGTGAAAAAAAATGGAGCTGGACGGGTTCGAACCGACGACCCTCAGACTGCCAGCCTGATGCTCTCCCAACTGAGCTACAGCCCCGAAAGACAATTATTAATGAATAATTACATGAAAAATTATTCAAAAAAATCAAAGATCAAGTAGTACGGCAAAAAAGTCTATTAAAAATACAATCAGATGGAGTTGGTGTCAAGATAGAGTATCGGCAAAACAATCCAATACCCTACCCTGCACCAGTTATTCATCTACCCTGATCATTTCTTTTCACAATCTTCGCCCACTCATCCTTCAGGGTGACAGTTCTGTTGAATACCAGTTTCCCCGGTATGGAGTCAGGGTCCACACAGAAATAGCCAGTACGCTCAAATTGAAAGCGGTCCCCAGGTGCGGCTTCAGAGAGTGACTGTTCAACTTTACAGTTTTCAATCACTTTCAGGGAATCCGGGTTGAGATTGGCCATAAAATTACCTTCCGGAGCGTCATCGGGATCCTCATTTACAAAGAGTTTCTCATAAAGTCTTATCCGGGCATCAAGTGCGTGAGGGGCCGAGACCCAGTGAATCGTTGATTTTGGAGAGCGACCGTCAGGCGCAGATCCTCCGCGTGTCTGGGGGTCATAGGTACAGCGCAGTTCAAGAATCTCTCCGGTAGCAGGATCCTTCACAACATCTTTGCAGGTAATAAAATACGCATATCTTAGTCTTACTTCCCTGCCCGGAGCGAGCCTGAAGAATTTTTTGGGTGGTTCCTCTAAAAAATCTCCCCGTTCAATATAAATGACTTTTGAAAATGGAACTTTTCTAGTTCCCGCAGACTGGTCTTCGGGATTATTCACAGCATCAAGGAATTCCACCTGCTCATCAGGGTAATTTTCTATTACGACTTTGAGTGGATTTAATACAGCCATAACCCTCATAGCGCGTTTATTCAGATCTTCCCGGAGGCAGTGTTCAAGAAGAGCATAGTCAACGATACTGTCGCGTTTTGCAACCCCGATACGCTCGCAGAAATTTCTTATGGATTCAGGTGTAAACCCTCTCCTGCGCAGTCCCGAAAGAGTGGGCATTCTGGGATCATCCCAGCCCCTGACAACATTCTCTTTCACAAGCTGCAGAAGTTTGCGCTTGCTCATTACAGTATAGGTAAGGTTGAGTCTGGCGAATTCGATCTGTCTGGGGTGGTGAATTTTGAGCTGGTCAAGAAACCAGTCGTAAAGCGGCCGATGATCCTCATATTCCAGTGAGCATAATGAGTGAGACACCTTCTCGATAGAATCTTCCAGACCGTGTGCCCAGTCATACATGGGGTAGATATTCCATCTGGTTCCGGTGCGCGGGTGCGGGGCTTTCTTAATGCGGTACATCACCGGATCCCGCATATTGATATTGGGGTGTTTCATATCGATTTTGGCCCTGAGTACCTTCTGCCCCTCTTCGAACTCTCCTTTTTCCATTCTTTGAAAAAGGTCAAGATTCTCCTCAACGGTTCTGTTGCGCCACGGGCTCTCTTTTCCCGGTTCTGTCAGGGTTCCCCTGTGCTGGCGTATCTGATCGGCGTTGAGATCATCCACATAGGCTTTATTTGCTTTTATCAGCTCAATGGCCCATTTATACATCTGATCAAAATATTCAGATGCGAAAAAAATGCGTTTTCCCCAGTCAAAGCCAAGCCAGTGCACATCATTCTGTATTGCATCGATGTACTCCTGTTCTTCTTTAGCCGGATTTGTATCATCGAACCTGAGGTTGCATTGGCCATCGAACTCTTTTGCCATTCCAAAATCGATACAGATAGCCTTTGCGTGTCCGATATGAAGGTAGCCATTAGGTTCAGGAGGGAAACGGGTGATTATTTTCTCCCATTTCCCCGCATTTTTCTCTTCCCTTATTATATCCCTGATAAAGTTGGCTGTTGGTGCTGAGGCCTGTTCATCGGAATTTGTTCGGTTTGTATTATCCATTATCAGTTTCCACCTGTTTTTTAGAATTCTTGATAAATTCAATTGCCTTGCCGATTCTCCGTATAACTGCTTCTTTTCCCAGAGCAGACATAAGCTCAAAGAGGCCTGGTCCGAAGCTGACACCGCTTATAGCCAGACGTGTTGGATGAATCAGTTTACCTGATGGTAATCCGGATTTTTCTGAGATGTCCTTGTAAACTGCCTCGAGTTTATCATGTGAGAAATCATCCATGACCGAAAGTGCATCTTTGATTTTTTCCAGAATTCCTGCAGAATCGGCAGTAAATGATTTTCTGACTGCTTTTTCCTCATAAACCTGAGGGTCCTCGAAAAAACAGAGTGCGTTTTCAGCAAGTTCAGTGACCTTTTTTGACCTTACCTTCAACAGATCGATCACTTTTAGCAGATAGGGATCATCGGATTTTGTGCCCGAAGAGATAAACCCTTTTTCTACCCAGGTGGGAATGAGCTCTTGAGCAAGTAAACTGGAATCTTTTTCTGCCATATAAAGACCGTTCATCCACTCAAGCTTCTTTTCATCGAGCACAGAAGCCTTTGGTGAAACGTGTTCAAGCGAGAATGCCTCAATGAGCTCTTTGAGGCTCATTTTCTCCCGGTCATCCCCCGGAGCCCACCCCAGAAATGAAAGGAAGTTAAAGAGTGCTTCAGGGAGATATCCGGCACGCTTATAGTCCATCACAGATGCGGCGCCTTTTCTTTTTGATAACTTTCCGCCATCAGGAGCAAGAATTACGGGCAGATGAGCAAATTCGGGCGGATTCCAACCGAATGCCTCATAAAGGAGTATATGCCGCGGTGTAGAAGCAATCCACTCATCGCCACGCAGCACATGAGTGATCTCCATCAGGTGATCATCTACGACATTTGCCATATGATAAGTGGGGAATCCATCCGATTTAATCAAAACCAGATCATCAAGAACGTCGCTTCTGTATTCAATTTTTCCCCGTATACTGTCATTAAAAGAGATGGTTCTTCCCGAGGGAATTTTTAACCTGATCACGTAGGGAGTACCTGCATTGAGAAATCTCTGGTTTTCCTCCGGAGACAGATCACGGCATCTGCGGTCATAACCGGCGGTCTGTTTAGTTTTCTCCTGCTCGGCACGTAATGCAGAAAGCCTCTCAGGTGTACAGAAACACCGGTAGGCTTTTCCGCTGTCCAGAAGCTGCTGAGCGAATTTCTTGTAGATATCAAGCCGCTCTGACTGGATATATGGTCCATGGTTTCCGCCGGCCTCCGGACCCTCATCCCACTGAAGTCCAAGCCACCGCAGACTCTGATAGATCTCTGTTAAAGCATCTTCAACAAAGCGGCTCCTGTCGGTGTCTTCAATCCTCAGAATAAAGGTGCCGCCGTGGTGACGGGCAAAAAGAAAGTTAAACAGGGCGCTTCTGGCTCCCCCGACATGAAGATAGCCGGTTGGAGAGGGCGCAAAACGGACACGTACTTTTTGATTCATATCTTTATACATCCTTTTAAGTTCAAGAGTTTGAAAATAAGTTTTTACAGCCGTTCAGAGGCGGATTTAATCAAGGGTACCTCTAAATATGAAATGGAACGGATTTTGAATCTTTAATATGAGGGAAAAAGAAGAGCTTATCCAGGTAAAGAGCGAAGTGTTAAAGCATGTAAAGATGTGATGGAGGCAGTATGAGTTCGCTTCGAGATTTCTTGAAGAAACGGGTTTCTGACAGTTTCAGTGAAAAGGATAAATCCCGCGATTTTGATATTAAGAGTACCGCAGAGTACTCCAGGAGTGATCTGCTTCCAGATGGGAAAAAACCGGTGTCAATCGGCTCTGGTTTTATCTCCGGAGTAATCCAGCAGAGTGCAACAAACATCCTTTACGAGATAAGCAACAGGGAGTCAGGATTATGCCGTGCCCTGAAGATGCTCAAGCCTGGAGTGTCAAAAGATGAGCAGGAAAGATTTGAAAAAAACTTTGCAATCGCAGCCCAGTTAAATCATCCAAACATCTTCACAGTTCACAGTCTGGGACAGTGGAACGGGTTGAAATTCGCAGAAACAGAGAAAATCTGGAGGTTCACAGCTGCAGAACTTATCTCTGAGTCCTTTCCTCTTCCATTGGCAGTCAGCACCGCGGCAGGAATTATTATTTGCAAGGTTCTTGAATATATGCACGATGTCAGAATTGTTATCGGGGAGAGGGAATTCAGAGGATTTCTTCACCTTGATCTTAGCACCTCAAACCTGGTCTTTTCCGATTCAGGCACACTAAAAGTAAATGGTCCCGGGATAGCGATACCGATCCAGTCAGCAAGGTCTTCTATCTTTAAAGTTTTAGATTCTTCGACTCCATATAGTGCCCCGGAATTACAGAATGGGAACTGCACACCAGATGAACGGTCTGATCTTTTCTCTCTTGGCTGTATTCTTTATGAAATGTTATCAGGAAAAAAGCCTTTATTGTCTGATAATCAAGACGGCTCATCTGTCCACAGAGAGATAAAAAATGCACTGAGAGGTACTTCGGGGACCCTTGCATCACTTATTGAAAGCTGCATCTCTTTGCAGAAAGAGAACAGGCCTTCAGACCCCCAGACAGTCAGAGAGCAGTTAGAGCTGATTCACTCTCAAATTACAAATCTTTCCCCTGAAAGCACGATATCTCTCTTTGTCAAACAGCGCAAACTGAACGAACCGCATCTATTTCCTTCACCAGTTACTCACAACAAAATGAATTCAAGCTGCATAAGCTGGAGCCTTATTGTGATTTCAGCATGCATACTGATTTTCTCCGCATCTCAGGAGACCCGTGATGCAGCCAGATCAGTGCATAGATCTGCGTGGGCTACAATAGTAAATTCAGTTACCGCATTGTCCGGTTCTAAAGCCACCAAAAAGCAGCCGGAAAATTCCCGGAACACAGTCTCCGCCATTGCCGGTAAGCATGTCCCTCTCCCCGCCCCCGCAGTAAAGTTGTCCTGTACAGATGCAGCGGATGAAATAATAGCAGAAAACAGCACGGATTCTGTTCAATCAAAGAAAGCACTTATGATTTTGTTAAGGTCTCTGCAGAAAGATTCTGCAGAGAAGCATATAGCAGACATGAAAATTGAAGATGGTGAGTATTATTTCCACAAAGCGCGTCTGCTTTTTGGCAGACAGCGTTTCACAGATGTTCTTGAGAACCTGAAGAAAGCAGACTCGATTCCCTCTGAGTTTATCGATCCTGCTATTCTTGCCAGACAGGTGCAACTGCTGAGGGCCAGAACTCAAACCGCTATTTACCGCAAAATGCCTTCACCGGTATATCTTGAGACCGTTCTCCAGTCATGGGAAAAGATGCTTGAGATAAACAGAGAAGTCCCCGACAGCAGTATCATTATCGAGGCAGAAAAGGAAAAAAGAAATCTTGCCGCTGAATCAATCTGGGAAGGGAAAGAATAGTCACAAGTCACAAGTCACAAGTCACAAGTCACAAGTCACAAGTTGCAAGATAAGAGATAAGAGATAAGAGATAAGAGATAAGAGTGAAGAGTGAAGAATCAGAATGTTGCCTTTCACTGGTTAATCCAATCATTCAGATTGGTCAAGAATTTGCCTCATTTCGATCAACTTCCAGGGGTTAAAAACAAAATGGATTCAAATCTTACCCGTTACTCCGGTCCTGCGCACCAAAGGTGCACAATTCTATAGCCCGGGTGCAACAGACCTTTAATTTAATTGGTAATCAGGTGAACACGGTTTTTAGTGCTGAATACAAGGTGAAGAAGGATACGTGATAATGATTGAGGCATGAACGGAGCCTTTGTTGCGCCCTTTCAGGGCTTCGATTCTTTTTTGATTTTTTTCCAGGGGCGCTGCCCCTGGCTATTGAATTTCACCCCTTTGGGGCTTGAAGATATTCGGAAAAATCAGTTGTTGAACGTCTTATAACAGTATGCATTGGAAGCAATCAATTTTCCTCGAAAAGCAACCTTTTCAGATGCCTTCTATTGAGAGATAGTTAATAACTCTTGACTCCTATCTTTTACCTTGTGACTTTTAACTTGCAACTTGTGACTTGTGACTTTCGACTTGTGACTTTGGAGTGTACTTT
>CAYLVN010000119.1:0-8853 GCA_964387115.1 uncultured Fibrobacter sp. | reverse complement strand
TAAATCATCTCTGAGGAAGGCGTTCCGGAACCCTTCAAACCCAATGTTCACCACAGAGGTGAATTCAGGAGTTAACGGAGATAAATCACTCTTTCATCTCTGGGGTACCCTCAAAGTCACCTCAAGGATGAAATCTTCCTCTTCCCGAATCTATTTTTACAACCATGAACCAACCTTTCCCCGATCAAACCAATGATCTAAATCCGCCGGCTCAGCAGAACCTGAACAAACTCTCCCAGGGTGCCATACTGCTTGCCAGAGATATTCTCCAGGACCCAAATTTCGAATCCTGCGCCGTTCTTATCTGCCTCTATAGCAAGGAGGGATCTTATGGCCTGGTACTGAACCGCCCCTCCCATATGCCGCTTTCGGAGATCTTTGACGGCTTCAATGGCCTCGATCTTAAAAGAGAGGTCTTTATTGGTGGACCGGTTCAACAGGAACAGCTCCAGATTGTGCAGGTTACCGATGAGCCAATGGAGGGGGCTTTTGCTGTCAAACCAAGGGTTTATATGGGTGGCAAATGGGAAAGCATAATACAGATGGTTGAGACTGACCCCCTGACAACACACCTTTTTCTAGGGTACTCAGGTTGGGGGCCGGGGCAGCTTGAAGAGGAGATCAGAGCCGGAGCCTGGGATGTCTATAAGGTCGATCTGGAAAAACTCCTTCTCGATGCACCCAGGCTTCTCTCTGAACCGGATAAAATTGCCTCTTTCCTTGAGTCACTAAGCTGTTAAAGCTTTAAACTTGCCATCATCTCTTTCAGCTCATCCTCACTGCGCTGCTGCCTTGCTCTGAGAATGGTGAATGCCTTATCCACCTTGTCTTTTGTGTAAACTGGAAGCATGGGAAGAATCTTAGTTTTGTAAAGATCTATCATTTTGTCACGGAACTCCTCATCCTGATAAAGCCTGAGTCTTATACGCAGTTCTCCTGAGAGACGGTTTTCCAGACCGCACTCCCTGCTTAAAAGAGTGTCGAGATTAGAGATTTTGTCAGCAATAGTGAGTATAAGTTCTATAGCTTCTTGCCCCTTCTCATCAAGACTCATCACGGCAGGAAGCCTCAGGTTCTTTTTACGTTGCCCAAGCATTATTTCCAGTGCCTCTGCATCCTCTCTGGCCGGGTTATAAAAATATTCAATCCCTTTGCCACTCTCTGAAGCCTTAGCGTGCATATATGTCAAGAGCCGGGCATCGTTCTCATTTAACAGGTTGTCAGCACAAATCGCATGGATCTTAAGGGCATCTTCGAAATAAGCATTAAAACTGTCCTGGTTCTCCATAATCTCCTCCAATTCCTTTTCCCCGAATGAAGCAGAAGCCCGGAGGCAGAAGTCAGAAGAATGGTACCCAACTGCTGACTTATGGCTTCTTATTTACATGAATTCTCTGCAAATTTTGCGCCGCTTTGTATTTTGACTCTGGAAGGTGTTATGAAAAGCCAGGCTACAATTTCATTCTTTGGTTCTCTTAACGATTTTCTTCCGCAAAACCGGAAAAATTCTCATCATTGGGTAGCTTTTGAGGATGGACGCGGTGTAAAGGACTTGATCGAGTCGCTTGGAGTCCCGCACACCGAGATAGATGTGCTGATCGTGAACGGGACCTCTGTGAATTTTGGCTTCAGGCTGAATGGCAAAAGCCATATCGAGGTGTATCCCTGTTTTACTGCTCCTCAGAAAGACTCTCTACTGCACCTTCAGCCTCCGGTTCCCGAGAATCCATCGTTTATTCTCGATGTACATCTGGGAAAACTCACTCACCTTCTGCGCATGATGGGGTTTGATTCGCTTTACAGAAATAACTTTCGGGATAAAGAAATCGTTGAAATCGCTCATGATCAGAATCGAATCATACTTACACGTGATAAAGGAATCCTCAAATACCGGCTTGTTTCCCCAGGCTACTGGGTCAGGTCAACTGATACCAATATCCAGATAAAGGAAGTGACCTCCAGGTTTAGCCTCTGCAGCAGAAAAAAGCCGTTTACAATCTGCATGGAATGCAATGGGAAACTGAAACCTGTTCAAAAACAGGAAATAGAAAGTTTACTGGAAGAAAATACAGTAAAGTATTTTACAAAATTCGCAAAATGCAGTAATTGTGGAAAAATATACTGGGAAGGCAGTCATTACCTGATGTTGAGAGATAGAATAGGGAATATCTGCGCGGGGGAAAGATGAATTCAAATAAATCCGGAAAACTCAATAAAGTAAAGGACTGCAGTGACTGTGATGCACACTGCTGCCGTCATGTGGCTCTTGCAATCGATAAACCATCCTGTAAACGCGACTACGACCAGCTTCGCTGGTATCTGCTTCACAAAAATATATGGATCTCAATTGACCACGACGGAGACTGGCTGCTTGAGTTCCGTACCGACTGCATAAACATTGAAGAGAATCGCTGTGGTGATTATCCAAATCGTCCCAGAATCTGCCGGGAATACCCGTCTGCGGATCAAATCTGTGAACGACAGACAGAATTGAAGTCCTACACGCATCTTTTTACAAATACAAAAGAGCTGGAAGATTATCTTGATGATAAGGGAATAGACTGGCGCTGGAAATCGGCGGAGTAGGATCTGTTTATTCGGTACGTGAACGAATTTGTTTAATCAGGCCG
The DNA here is from genome assembly GCA_964387115.1 of uncultured Fibrobacter sp. Classification (GTDB taxonomy): domain Bacteria; phylum Fibrobacterota; class Chitinivibrionia; order Chitinivibrionales; family Chitinispirillaceae; genus JAAYIG01. The sequence continues at coordinate 6,223 of CAYLVN010000119.1, read as the reverse complement.
GCAGCTCAATTGATGTCGCTCTGAAACAGGCACAGTAGTGATTTCCTCCAACCGGGCCAAGTGCCGGCATCTCACAGGCACATCTTTCATATGAAATGGGACAACGGTGCCTGAAATAGCAGCCCCCTGATGAAATGTCAGGTGATAAACGCTCCGGAACAGAATGCCCGGGAAGAATTTTTCTTGATGGGTCAGGAACAGGGATGGCATCCAGAAGCATCTTTGTGTACGGGTGAGAAGGATTGTTAAAGAGATCCTCTGTTGCCCCTGTCTCAACTATTACACCCTTGAACATGACAGCTGTTCTGTGAGACATGTATTTAACAATCGATAAATCGTGGGAAATAAAAAGCATGGTAAGATTCATCTTTGCCCGCAGCTGCTGCAGAAGAGAGAGGATCTGGGCTGACACAGAAACGTCAAGTGACGACACGGGCTCATCGGCGATAACGAGTGATGGCCCGGCAGCAAGGGCCCGCGCAATAGCTATCCTCTGGCGCTGTCCGCCCGAAAACTCATGTGGAAACTTGCGGATCACCGAAGGATCGAGCCCGACCTGCCTCATAAGCTCTGCAGATTCACTGATGCAGCGTTTTGCCGGAATTCCCCTGCAATAAATAAGAGCCTCGGAAAGCGTGTCCAGCACAGACATCCGGGGGTCCAGTGATGAAAACGGGCTCTGAAAAATCATCTGGATCTGCCTGCGTACTTTTCTTAACTCTGAGCGCCCTGTCTGCAAAAGGTCTCTGCCGTTAAAATGTATACGCCCGCTATCTGCTCTCTGAAGCAGACTTACAGCTCTTCCAAGTGTTGTTTTTCCGCACCCTGATTCACCTACAAGCCCCAGTGTTTCGCCTTCGTAAATCTCAAAGGAGACACCATTGACAGCTTTCATTCGTGCCCGGCTATCCCGTGCCGGGAAAGAGACTGTCAGGTTCTCAACCTGAAGAAGCGGTTTGCGGTTCAAAGGCTTATCTCTCCTTTCAGAACACGTCTGCAGGAGGTAAAGTGAGATTCGCCCACAAGACCGGCAGTAGCGTCCTCTTCTGTGCATTCTCCCTGAGCATAAGCGCACCGGGGGGCAAACGGACATCCTTTGATCTCTTTTGTAAGGTCCGGGGGGGTTCCCTCTATACTGTAAAGCTCTCCTGAATTGACATGCAATAATGGAACGCTGCGAATAAGAGCTTTTGTGTAGGGGTGAGCCGTGTGAAGAAAAAGATCCTCGCCGGATGCAGACTCAAGGATCTGTCCGGCATACATCACAAGGACCCTGTCACAGAATCCCGCTACTATTCCCAGGTTGTGGGTGATAAAGATAACCGACATGGAAAGCTGCCGCTGCAGGCTCTTTAGCAACTGAAGTATCTGCATCTGTATAGTGACATCAAGAGCCGTTGTAGGCTCATCGGCAATAAGGATCTCCGGATGGGTGATAAGAGCCATGGCGATCATTGCCCGCTGAAGCATCCCTCCGGAAAACTCGTGAGGATAACATCTGCATCGCCTGGAAGGATCGGCAATTCCAGTCTGCTCAAGAATCGAAAGCACCTTGTCCATTGCTGTTCGGCGTGAGAGACGCCTGTGGTAAAGAAGCGGTTCGATAAGCTGATCACAGATCCGCAGGTATGGATTGAATGCAGCCTGAGGATCCTGAAAAACCATGCTTATGCGGTTACCCCTGATATTTCTTATATCTTTACTGCTGCAGGATATAAGGTCCTGAAGCCCAAACAGGGCCGATCCACTGATATCAGCCGGGGGCTTGGGAAGAAGCTGCATTATTGAGTGACACAGTACAGTTTTCCCTGACCCTGATTCTCCCACTATCCCCAGAGTCTCCCCTTTTTGCAGTCCGAACGAAACTCCGTTTACCGCCCGGAGAGTGGTCCCTCTGAGTTTAAATGTGGTGCGTAGATTTCTGACGTCAAGGATCACTATTACTCCTTCGATGAGCGGGGATCAAATGCGTCCCGCAGCCCGTCACCAACAAAGTTAAGGGAGAAAAGAGTAATAGAGAGAACTGTACCGGGAAAGATCAAAAGCCACGGGTACTCCTCCATCGCCTCCGCTCCTTCACGGATCAGAATACCCCATGAGCTTGCGGGTGGCTGAACCCCAAGCCCCAGAAAACTGAGGAACGCCTCAAGAAGCATCACTGCAGGGACTGTCAGAGTGGCATAAACAATTACCGGACCGGCGATGTTTGGAAGAACATGGCGGATGATAATCCTGGTATTGGAGAGGCCCAGCCCTTTTGCAGCGTCTATGAATTCCCGGCTTTTAAGCGACATTACCTGTCCACGCACAATTCTGGCCATAGTCAGCCACTCCACTGCTCCGATGGCGGCAAAAAGAAGCAAAAGGCTCCTTTCAAAAAAGACCATCAGGATAATCACAAAAATCGTGAAGGGAAATGCGTATGCCATGTCAACTATGCGCATCATTGCCGCATCGGTACGGCCTCCTGCCCACCCGGCGACCGCACCCCACGATACACCAATGAGCACTGATACTAAAGTCGCACATAATCCCACTGCAAATGAGATCTGTCCTCCATAAAGTATGCGGCTGAAAAGATCCCTTCCCAGAATATCGGTCCCAAGAAGGTGGCCGGGACCTGGCGCCGAAGCACCTAAAGAGAGATTCTGCACATCAACGGACCAGGGAGCTATTACCGGTGCCAGTATGCACAGGATAACCAGAACAGAAAGAATGATAAGCCCTGCCATAGCTAGCCTGTTGGCGGTGAATCTGCGGGCTGCATCTTCCCAGAGGGAATTACCGGAGATGTTATCGGGCTCAGGCTTTTTCATTCAATTTACTCCTGAGTCGCGGGTCGAGAAGAGCCAGAGTGATATCTACCAATGTATTAAAAAATATTATTACCACAGCATAAAAAATTACTGTACCCAATATCATTGTGTAATCCCGGTTGAATGCTGCAGTGACAAAGAATCTTCCCAGACCGGGAATAGAGAAAATTGTTTCCACGACAAACGATCCTGTTATAAGTCCCGCTGCGGCGGGCCCCAGAAATGAGACTACCGGAAGGAGTGCGCCGCGTAAAGCGTGTTTTATCATTACTGTAATCTCTGGTATACCCTTGGCCCTGGCGGTGCGTATATAATCCTGAACCATGGTCTCAAGCAAGCCGCCTCTGGTCAGTCGTGCTATGTAGGCCACGTAAACCATGCCCAGAGAGAGTGACGGGAGGATACGGTCAGAAGCACTGCTCCATCCAGATACATTGACAAGACCCAGTTTGAGGCCAAACAAAAGCACCAGAAGAGGTCCTAGAACAAATGATGGTATGCAGATACCGCTTGTGCTAAGAATCATTGACAGATAATCTCTGGCGGCCCCCGGTTTGGATGCGGCGAGGAGCCCGGCACCAATACCAGCAAGAATTGCGAAAAGAAAAGCGTAAACGCCAAGTTCCAGAGAAACAGGGAATGCCTCCGCTATAAGTTCAGTCACGTTTCTTCCGGGATACTTAAAAGATGGTCCCAGGTTTCCCCTGAGCACATTTTTGAGATAATCTGTGTACTGAACCAGAATCGGCTTATCAAGGCCATAATGTGTATTGAGCTGCTTTAACACCTCCGGCGAGATGCTCTTCTCCGATGCAAACGGACCTCCGGGCGCAAGCCGGATCAGAAAAAATGCGACTGTTACTATCAGAAACAGCGAGGGTACAGTCTGGAAAAAGAGGCGTCGAATGATAAATGTGATCATCTCATTCCAGACTGATAAATTTATAATTATGAATGTTAAGCAGGTTTGGTTTCCAGCCCTTTACAGACGGATGCAGAAGGTAGACATTTGTGTAAAAATAAATGGGAATCACCGGCAGTTCTGACAGAAGGATGCTTTCCGCTTTTCTAAAATGGCCAAACCGGATCTCTTTGTTGTTTGTGATTGATGCAAGCTCGATAAGGCTGTCATAAGCGGCGTTTGACCATCCTGTGCGATTGTTGCCGCCTCCTGTTACCCACATGTCAAGAAATGAGTTGGGGTCATCGTAATCACTTATCCACCCCATACGCGCTATGTCGTAATTTTTCTCCTGTGTGGATGAAAGGTAAACCTTCCACTCCTGATTGAGCAGGACAACATCTATGCCCAGGTATTTTTTCCACATCTGCTGCACTGCCTGGGCAATCAAGTGGTGGGATTCAGATGTATTATACAGAAGAGTTACAGACGGAAAGGGGTTTGATGGTCCGTAGCCGGCTTCAGCGAGCAACCTGCGTGCCTCTGTGGTATCGAAGCGTATTGTCGTCTCAAAACTGTACCCTCCGGTATTGGGCGGAGTAAAGCAGACCGCAGGAATCTGTCCCCCCTTGAGGAGATTATCTGTCAGTGACTTTCTGTCTATGGCAAGGGAAAGCGCACGTCTGACATTTACATTGTCGAGCGGCTTCTTATTGACATTTACAAGATAGTAATATGTGCCCAGGTAGGGATCTATTCGCAGGACCTCAGGGCGGTTCTCTCTGTACCAGGCAATTTTCTGGGGAGGAAGGTTCGCTGTAATATGAAGCTGTCCGGTACGGAACGCCCTCTCCTCAGTCATGTTGTTTTCAAGAGGATAGAAGTGAATCTTACTGAGTTTCACCTCGGAACTGTCCCAGTAAAAAGGATTCTTCTCGACCGTGATGATCCGGTTGACTTCCCATTCAGTCAATTCGAAGGGGCCGTTTCCGATCAGGTTCCCCGGACGTGTCCAGGCACTTCCACGGGTGTCGATTTTACCGTGTTTGAGAATTGTGGCCGGATGAACCGGGAACCAGGAGTGGTGGGCGATTAATGAGAGAAAATGTGGGACCGGCTTTACAAGATTTATCACCAGTGTAGTGTCATCAGGTGCAGAAACTCCCACCCGGGAAAAATCGGAAAATTCCGATGTGTTAAATTCTCTGGCATTCTTTATTCCATAAAGCATATATGCGTATTCGGCTCCCAGAGCAGGGGAGAGAATTCTCTGAAATGAAAAGAGAAAATCAGAGGCTTTCACAGGATCGCCGTTTGACCAGCGGGCACTGTTTCTTAGATGAAAGGTGTAGGTAAGGCCATCCGGAGTAATATCCCAGCTCCGGGCAGCTCCCGGAAGCGGCTCTAAAGTCCCGGGGTCAAGAATCACCAGCCCCTCAAAGAGTGCCTCCAGGATATGGAACTCAGGTACCCCGGTGACAATCTGGGGATCAAGATCCTGGGGCTCTGTCTGGTTTCCGAAATGGAGAGTACCTGTTTTAATACCGCTGTCAACCGGTGATGTTCTGCTTGTGCAGTTTATATGAAAAGAGATAAGAAAAAAACAGAGTACCGGAAGAAGAAAAAAACGGCTTGCATAATTCATCGAAAAAACCCCTTAAATCTGGGTAACGGTAGTGTTTTGTGAATACTGAAAATTACATCATGCGCCTTGAAAAGAAGGTACTGCGGGGAAATAGGTTCACTCAGAAGAGAATGGAATAGGGATTAGAAGACCTTTGGTGTCAAAGGGCTTTCTGCGGCACCATCCACCACTTACGATTGTGCTCGCCCCATCTGGCCAGACCAGTAACTGCAAGGCTGAATCTTAGCTGCCTGTCTCTTACACCGGTTGATCCGGTTTTCTCCTTGTTAAAGTGCTTAAGGAAATCTCCCATGAACCCTTCAGGGGCTACTATGTACGACAAATCACAGCGCAGATGATCAAATATGTTGATTCCAAAACCCTGGGTGTATTCGTATCTCTCCCCGATATAATCGAAAAGTAAACCGCTTCTGAAGAACGCTGTATTCATGATACCAATTTCCAGCCCGGCATGTATGTTTATTTCCTGCAGTTCGTAGGAGAGAGAACTGTCTCCCCATTCTGTAAACATGGCTTTCCAGAACGGGTCCGGTTTACGATTGTTGTGGTTCACTACCAGTTCCTTGTCAAACCTTAATTCTCCTGCTATATCCAGAAGTCTTATTCCATTGGTAATAAACTGCTTTTTATAGCCCAGAGCCAGATTGGCGGTGAAGGGGATAGGATCCAGCATATCCGGATCCATATAGTAAACATTGGGCCCCATGTTTATCAGAGTCGCTCCTATTCTCATGCCCAGAGGGGTGAGCCAGAGATATCCCAGATCAAAACAGAGTCCTGATGCTGTACCCTCTCCATGTGGTCCGTACCCGGGGGCAAGAGCAGAATAAAAATATTTGGCTGTTATCCCGAAATTGTGGG
>CAYLVN010000118.1:0-8920 GCA_964387115.1 uncultured Fibrobacter sp. | reverse complement strand
AGAGCATTTCTTCTGAAAGACCAGGTAATCAGCAAAAAGATCACTATCCAGCTTTCATGAATTCTTACTGAACAAAATGAATTCAGGAATCTAGACTGACCCTGCATACGATGCGGATCTTTCAGCCGGTAACTGTATTCTCATGAAGATTTTCTCTGATTCTGAGTCCGGGAACAGTTGTATATTCCGGTTTGCTTATTGTAAACTTTGAATAACCGGTTGTTATGTCTTGAATAAAATCTTTGGAGAGTTTTGAGAGAGTTATCAGCAGCTTTTTTGTTTTGCTGTCTTCCTCAAGTGCTGCCAGACTGACAAAAAGGCTGAGGTCCTTTTCAGCTCTGCTGTTTGCAAATTGCAGTATCGCTTCAGGGGTACTCTTCGAAAGGTCTACCTCTTTGTTTTCTTCAGAAAGCTCGATGCTGTTATAATCGGAGAAAGAGAGTGGCTTGCCGCGACTGTTTGTAGCAATCATCTCAAGCACCACGTGCTGAACCCGCTTTTTTCCCGCCAGAAAATATAGAAAGAGCTTCTTTACCGGGTCTTTACAGGCTTTTGCCTGAGTTTCATAGAGGAGGGCGGTTTCTATGATGCGGTGCAGGGCGAATTTTAGGAAATCGATGTAGCGGTCATTGTTAATCATAAAAACTCCGTGCCTGACTGGTTTCTGAAATGTATCATTGCAGATCATAAAGGCTCCCTGAAAAGGTGAACCTATATGGTAAACAAATTCTGTGCCATGGAATGGAGTTGCTTAAAGCTGCAGGAGCGATGGCGTTTGCTCCTGCAGAAGAGAGTAAACTTCTCAAAATGAGAATAGATTATGAAAGTGAGAACTTAGACTGGAGTCTGCTGTTGGATTTTGTCCAGTTTCCGGTAAAGAGAGGAAAGTGAGATGCCAAGAGCGTTGCTTGTTTCGTATTTGTCTCCACCGAAATGTTTCAATGCAAGCATGATATGGTTTTTCTCAATCTCTTCAAGATTCCAGGTCCCGGTATAATCTTTAGGCTCGGCAGAAAGAGTACACGATGTCTTTTCCAGTCCAGGGAAATGGGGAACTGCCAGAGGTTCATTCTGGGCCAGAAGAAGTCCGCGTTCGACCATGTTCCTGAGCTCACGAATGTTTCCAGGCCAGGGATAGTTTATCAGAGTGTCAACGACCTTCTGGTCAAGCGGGAATTTGTCGTAGGAGTAGCTGAGCAGAATGTGCTTTATCAGACCGGGGAGGTCCTCTTTTCTCTCCCTGAGAGATGGCAGATTTATGGGAAAAATGCAGATACGGTAATAGAGGTCTTTTCTGAAACTTCCATTTACCGATGCTTCTGTGAGGTTGCGGTTGGTAGCACAAATAAGGCGGAAATCGCTTGTTCTGACCTTGTTTTCACCAATCCTGCGGTACGATTTCTCCTCAATTGTCTTAAGCAGCTGCGCCTGAACCTCCAGGTCCATGTCCCCGATTTCATCAAGGAAAAGTGTCCCTCCGTCAACTACTTCTATTAAACCGGGCCGATCTTTAATAGCAGAGGTAAATGCTCCTTTTGCATGCCCGAAAAGCTCGCTCCTGAGCAGCTCCCCTTTGAGACTCGAGCAGTTTACTTCGACGAATGCTTCGTTTTTGCGTGCACTGTGGTCATGTATCCAGCGCGCCAGAATTCCCTTCCCGGTGCCGGTTTCCCCGTGCAGAAGAACCACAGTATTATTCATCGCCGCTACATTGGCGTACTGAATAATCTTCTCTATGGCCGGACTGTTGCCAAAAAACGGTTCCGCTTTCTGAGGTGCAAGACGCTGGTGAATAGAGTCTCTCCTTCTGAGCTCCTCAACCTCAAGGCTCTTTTTAATGCTCGTAACAAGATCGTCCATATTGACCGGCTTGGTGAGAAAATTGTGAGCCCCGTATTTCATGGCTTTTACAGCGGTGGGAATATCGCTTAAACCGCTGATGACTATTATGGCCATATTTTCGTGTGCACTGTGAAGCTCTCCTATCCACTCTATTGCGTTTCCATCGGGAAGTCTTAGATCAAGAAGTATGGCATCAAAATGTTCGGTTGAAACCGATGCCTTTGCATCCCGGAGACATTTGACAGTCTGGATTGAAAAACCACCTTTTGTAAGATAACGCGTGTATCCAAAAAGCGTGGCTTCCTCATCATCCACAATGAGTAATCTGGGTGTCTTCATTTTTTTTCTCCACTTTGTTTTGGAAGATGAGACCTTTTTATTCCCTGGGTTTTTATAAAGCAATTCAAAATAGTTTCTGACTATTCACAATGTTTACTTAAATAAACAGAAAGCAAAAATAGTGACGAACTTTTCCGAATTGTACAGTTGATAAAGGGAATCTGAGATGCTGAATAATCCTGCATTTCCCCTGCATGAAGCGTACCAGAAATTCTCAAAATTCATTGATCCGGATCCAGGAAGAAATATTATCCATTGATTTTGGAAAATCCGCGAAGATGCTGTCCTCTGGAAGTTACCAGATTACACTGCCATATCCTCTTCAGGAAACACCTGCCTTTCACATCCCATCCCCTGGGTCCATCGACAAGAGAGAGTAGATATCTCACCGGCAATCCAGAGAATCTTTAATAACTGCTCAGTGTTCTGGCTTTACAGACACTCGGTACCCCTCCTGCTGCGATATTTCCCACTACTCTGCAGTATCCGGCCAGTTCTTCCACGATAAGTAAGAATCCCTGTCCTGAATTGATCCAATCTGTCTATGTCTACCAGGTTTTGAAAAACAGCAAAATCGATCTCTTACCCGAAAACGCATTGCTCTTTATCCCTTTGGCGGCAGTTGTTATTTTCAGATACTCAAAATTCTCAAGATAACGGGGTTTAACATGAGTCTAAAAAGCACATGGCATCGTACTCACAACTGCGGTGAACTTACCGCAAAAAACGAGGGCGAAAAGGTAATTCTCAACGGATGGGTTCACAACTGGCGCAACCACGGGGGAATCATTTTCATCGATCTCCGGGACCGCTACGGCATCTCACAGGTAGTGTTCAGCCCGGAAACAGATATGAAGCTTGCCGAAGAGGCTTCACAGCTGAGGCATGAGTACGTTATAGCCGTGGCGGGCACAGTCAGGAGACGTCCGCAGAATATGGCTAATCCGCGCATGGTGACAGGAGAGATTGAGATCGCCGCTGATGAGCTTGAGGTTCTGAATACTTCGGCAACGCCGGTTCTTCATATTAATGACCCTGAAGCATCGGAATCGGAAGAATTAAGGTTCCGCTACCGTTACCTCGACCTTCGGCGACCCGCGCTACAGAATAACATCCTTTTCCGGCACCGGGTAGCTGCAGAAGCACGCAAATACATGTGGAGCAAAGGATTCACAGAAATTGAAACTCCCATACTCATGAAGAGCACTCCTGAGGGGGCAAGGGATTTCCTTGTGCCAAGCCGTTTGAACAAAGGAAAATTCTACGCTCTTCCGCAGTCCCCGCAGACATACAAACAGATCCTGATGGTTTCCGGCTTTGACAGGTATTTTCAGGTTGCCCGGTGCTTCAGAGATGAGGACCTCAGGGCTGACAGACAGCCGGAATTCACGCAGCTTGACGCTGAACTGTCTTTCATTGACGAAAACGATATTTATGAAATCTTTGAAAATCTGATGATCACTCTTTTCAGAAACTGCCTCGGACGGGAAATCCCTCAGCCATTTCCCAGTATGACCTATGAACATGCCTTCCGCACATACGGCTGTGACAAACCGGACTTGAGGTTTGGACTCCCGATAAAAGATGTAACCAAGATTTTCACAGAATCTCAGTTCAAGGTGTTTCGTTCGGTTATTGAAAGCAAAGGGTTTGTAGCGGCCATTGCAGCAAGCGGTTTCGCTGATTTGACCAGGAAAAATATCGACGAACTGACTGCACATGTCGCAAAGTTCGGGGCAAAAGGGCTCGTCTGGCTCCGTCTGACAGATAGCGGGGCTGAGGGACCGTCGAAAAAATTCCTTTCTGAAACTGAGATCTCTTCACTCATCAAAGAGATTGGCGCTGTTGCCGGAGACATGATCTTTCTTGTAGCCGCTCCGGAAAAAGTCTGCTTTACATCTCTGGGTCAGCTCAGACTCGAACTGGCCAGACTGAAAAACCTGACGTCAAAAGATGATTTCAGCTTCTTATGGGTCAATAATTTTCCCCTCTTTGAATACAGCGAGGAAGAACAGCGCTACACCTCAGTGCACCATCCATTCACTGCTCCTCTTGACAGTGATGTCCCGCTGCTGGATACACCAGAGTACTACAAAGCCCGCTCCCGGGCCTATGATCTTGTGCTCAACGGTTTTGAACTGGGTGGAGGAAGTATTCGAATTCACCGCATGGATGTTCAGCAGAAGATCTTCGATCTGCTGGGAATAAGCAAGGAAGATGCGGAGAATAAGTTCGGATTTCTTCTGAAGGCCCTGACATTTGGAGCACCCCCTCATGGTGGAATTGCCTTTGGTCTTGACCGGGTGGTGATGGTCATGATGGGGCTGGACAGTATAAGAGATACAATTCCGTTTCCAAAGACAACGGCCGGTATCTCCCTGATGGATAATGCACCGGACAGGGTTTCAGAAAAACAGCTCAAAGAACTGGGCGTTAAACTTGAAGAATAGTAGAATTTTCAGTAAAGAAATGGCGCACACAGAGAACTGTGTGCCATTTTCCTTGACTTGCCGATTCTTAGAAACTATTATATAACAAACTACATAATCTTGAATTCTATTTATACGGTAAAATAACAGGAGGTTTAAATGTTCAAGGTTCGTATTGTGACCCGCGTCTTGCTGATCGGTTCAATGCTTCTATGGGGTTTGACCGGGTGTACAAAAAAACCAGGTGCTGAGGAAACCGGAAAGCTTGATGAAGCAAGGGTCGCGGCTGAAAGTGCTGAGAAAAAACTATCCGAACTCCGCCTGGAAAGAATGCAGCTCGAACAACAGCTCCAGAGCAAACAGCAAGAGCTCCAGGGTCAGGAAGAAGATCTTAATAGTCTTGAATGAATCTGGAAATCAGTTGAAACATAATGTAATGCGTCTTATTTCTCAAGCCGCATTACAACTCTGCTTCCAGAATGAGATCTTCTCTGCAAAGAACTCTGTACCGCCCGTCAAATATGCCATACGGAAGTACCTGTAAACTCAAACAGCACAGAAACAGATTGCCCGTTACTGGCTCAGACTGATAACTCTGCTGCAGGGTCCGGTCAACCTGCAGCACAGACAAACTCCCACAGTACTTAATCCACTACACACATTTTCAGATAAAACCGGCAGGATGTGATTAAATATCGTGAGTGAGCATGATACGGAACCCTTTTCCGGTATTTCTTCTCTGGCTGTGGTGTCGATTAATGACACCCCGACTATTTCTATGATCTGTATTTTTGAAAAAGCGGTGTAATGTATGTATTTTATCTCTACTCAGTATGTTCTCAAGAAAAACTGTTCCAGTTTTAAAATCATTTGATCCGGTCTTCCCGGATAAAAATTAAAAAAGGAAATCTGAGCGGTTCCTGCATGGTAAAAGATTCCAGAAAAACACACAGAGATACCAGGACATTAAAGGTAATCCGGATAGGGAAGAAATTCAGAGTTAAGCTCCCGTCCTTTTTAACACCTGCCTTTTTTATCCTGTTTGGTACGATTGTATTTATCGTTTTAATGTTCCCGTATACAGAAACGGTTCAATCCTTTGATCTTCCCAAAATCGGTGAAGCTGCAAAGGAGACAATAATTGCTCCATTTACCTTTGATGTTTTGAGGTCCCCGGATGAACTGGAAAAAGAGCGGAAAAGGGCCGTTGACCAGATACTGGCTGTGCTTGATTTTGACAGCGGAGTAAGGGAAAAGGTTAACAACAGGCTTTACGACCTTAAGAATTCAATTGTAAGGATTGTAAGTGACTCCTCATCGGACTCCGTCAGGAACTCTGTTAAGCGTACCGTTTCCAGGGAAATTTCTGAAAACGCCTTGAACATCCTGCTTGATCGCCCGAGTCTGTTAGATGATGCGATGCTGCAGGCAGACGCATTGCTTGACAAGGGAATATCGGCTGTACTCCTGGTTCCCGATATGAAACGTCTCACAGAGCTCAGATCACAGTATAATACTTCATTTGAACAACACCTTTTTTATAACCAGAAATTTGTGTCGTTGCGGAGAGACTCCATCGAGACTACGGTTTCTGCAGAAGAGATTCCGGTCAAAGAGGTGGCACTTGAGAACTGCATAAAGAGACTCCGGAATGTCAGGAAATTTGATGATGAGGCCTTGAATACAATTTACGAACTGCTCTTTGCATACTGCCGTCCTAACGTCAAGGTCAATGGAGCCGCTACAATGCAGCGTCGCCATAAAGCGACTCAGGATATTCTTGAGATCAGCGGCAAGGTGATAAAAGACACAGAGATAATGCGTATCCACCAGGAAGTCACCCCGGAGGTTATCCAGAAGCTCAAATCTCTTCAGATAGCGCTGGATAAAATGGGTAACGTTCATGAAAAACGCAAGGTAAAGGCGGGAAATGCCGGACGGCTGCTGCTGATGCTGCTGCCGCTTCTTTTTGCCACTATCTACATTAGAAGATTTGACCAGAAACTGATGAAAAACAGCAAGCACCTGCTGGCTCTGGCTGTGCTTTTGTGTCTGCAATTTTTATTGATCAGAGTTTCCTTGATGATTGCTCCGCGACTCTTTGCCGGCATGAACGAGGTGACCTCGATTGTGCCCCAGTACTTGACTCCTCTTGCCACAGGATCAATTCTGGCTTCTATACTTTTTGGAATAGAGCTAAGTTTTATCTTTACCCTATTAGTCAGTATCTTTTTTGGCATGATCATGGGATTTGATCATTTCTTCTTTATTTATGCATTTCTGGGCGGGATCATTGCCTGTTTTATGGGGCGTAATATACGGTACAGGATGCATTTTTTCAAGATCATCCCTCCTGTAATAATGATTTACATTGTGGTAATTTCTCTCTGGCATATTATCGGCTTCAAGATGTCAATAATGACTCTGTTTCAGAACTATGGGCTCTCTCTCTTAAGTGTGATAGCGTCGATTTTTCTTGCTTTGATGTTTACACCTGTATTTGAGAGACTCTTTGATATAACAACAGATATGACCCTCGTAGAGCTTTCGGACATGAATCACCCCATCCTCAAACGTTTGTCAATAGAGGCGGCCGGGACATATAATCACAGCGTTCTGGTGGGGAACCTTGCCGAATCAGCTGCTCAGAAAATCGGTGCAAATCCGCTTCTTGCAAGGGTGGCATCCTATTACCATGACATCGGAAAAATCGAAAAGGCTGATTACTTTGTTGAGAACTGTTTAACAGTTGACAGAAGCCGTCATACAAAGCTGGCACCATCGATGAGTGCGCTGATTATCTGTTCCCATATCAAGGATGGGGTAGAGCTGGCCCGTAAATACCGTGTTCCAAAGGTGATACAGGATATCATCATGCAGCACCATGGAACAAGCACTGTATCATTCTTTTATGAGAAGGCTCTCGAGCAGGATCAGCATAAACAGGTACAGCCAGAGGACTTCGCCTACACAGGGCCGATCCCTCAGACAAGAGAAGCTGCAATTATCATGCTGGCTGATTCTGTTGAGGCTGCATCTAGAAGCCTGGGGACAAGTTCGCCGAAGCTTCTCCGGGAGCTGGTAAAAAAGATCATAAGAGACAAATTCCTCTCATCCCAGCTTGATCAGAGTGATCTTACGCTGCGTGATCTGGATGAAATTGTGGAAGGGTTCATGCCGGTCTTGCAGGGAATTTTCCATTCCAGGATTGAATATCCTTCCCGAGACAAAGGAGCTTAGGCGTGCAGCAGAAAAATGCAGGTTTCTCCAGAACCCATTTTTTTATCGACCGGAATTTCCAGGGCAGGTACATGCTTACTCTGCTTATTCCGATGCTTATCCTACTGGTATTCATGCTGCTGACACTTTATTTTGCGTCACAGTCAATTATCAGTACTACAGTACGAATTATCAAACAGGATATAGAAAACAAAATCGTTCTTGAACTTCAGGATCAGGTCGAACCATCAGCAGAACGTTACGGGGTGCTGGTTAATGAGATAAAAGATTATGTAAGGTCTTTCTCATCAAACAAGGAATTCCGGAGTTCTCTTTTAAGTTCATTGATGTGGGTTTTTGGTGTCGGAATGCTTCTGGTGATAGTCCAGATAGTTCTTCTGACAATTTTCTTCTCACATAAGGTGGCTGGCCCTGTGTACAGGTTTGAAAAGGTCTGTCATAACATGATTGAGGGAAACTATACTGATACTATACGGCTTCGTAAGGGAGATGAGATGCAGAATCTGGCAAAACTCCTCAATGAAGTGATCAGGATCAACCGTGAGAGGCTGCTTTCGTTTAAATCATCCAAGGATGATCAGGAACGGGAAAAACTTACTTCAACATTACAACTTTAGTATTGACATTCTGATTAGCTTTATCTAATTTAAGAAGTCTGTTTGTGGAGATAATATGCAGAACTTTTTTTCAGCAATAAATTACAAACTTTTAGCAGTATGTCTGGTTTTACTTATTGCAGGTTATATATTTCTGGCGCAGGGACCAGTCGAAAATCCCTTATCAAAAAGTGTTGCGCCATTAATTCTTGTAGGTGTTTACTGTGTGCTGATTCCAGTTTCATTGCTTGCAAAAGGCAAAGAAAAAGGATCAGAGCAGCAGAAATAGGGCGTTTAGCTCAGCTGGTATAGAGCACCTGCCTTACAAGCAGGTGGTCGGGGGTTCGAATCCCTCAACGCCCATAGAATAAATATAAGTAGTTTTGAAAAACCAATGTTCTCAGGACCGGTAGTTCAGCCGGTTAGAACGCTGGCCTGTCAAGCCAGAGGTCGCGAGTTCGAGCCTCGTCCGGT
>CAYLVN010000117.1:6268-8944 GCA_964387115.1 uncultured Fibrobacter sp. | reverse complement strand
AAGATGGTTTCCGGCTTTCGCCGGAATGACGGAGTGTGGAACGTTGCGTTATTCGCAGAAGCAACCTTTTAAGCACAACTGTCACGGACGTCATACCGTTGAAAAAACGGCATCCATCTGAGAATCTCTAAAAATGGAAGAAGATGGTTTCCGGCTTTCGCCGGAATGACGGAGTGTGGAACGTTGTGTTATTCGCAGAAGCAACCTTTTAAGCACAACCGTTAGGGATGGTCATGCCGTTGAAGAACGGCATCCAGGAATGGCTGGAGCAGTGACATGAAAACGACTGTTTATCTGGTTCGTCATGGAGACATTGACCTTGCAGACAGGATTCCGGGGAGGGTACCGGGGCTGCATCTCAGTTCTCATGGAGTAAAGCAAGCGCAGAGAGTTTCAGAAATGCTCAGTGGTGCGGGACTCGATGCGATCTATTCCAGCCCACTTGACAGAACAGTAGAAACGGCTGAGCCTCTTTCCAGGGCGAGCGGGCTTCCGATACAAAAAAGGGAGCAGTTGATTGAGATCGATTTCGGGGAGTGGACCGGGTGCAGGTTTGAGGATCTTGAAGAGGATTTCCGGTGGAAGCAGTTTCATTTTTACCGCAACGGCTGTCTTATCCCCGGAGGGGAGCTGATGGTGCAGGTGCAGTCGAGGATGGTGGGGGAGGTATTGCGGATTGTAAAGAATCACTATGGAAAATCTGTGGTGCTTTTCAGTCATAACGACCCTGTAAAATCGGTACTGGCTTTTTTTGCCGGGGTATCGCTTGATCTGTTTTTGCGGATCACGGTCTCAACCGGTTCTGTGAGTGTACTTGATTTCTACGATGATGTGGCGGTGATCCGGTGCATTAATATCACCGGTAAAGCTTTATCAATGGATACGAGGTGAGTCAGATGCAGATAATAATATTCGGTTTATCGGTAAGCTCGTCGTGGGGGAATGGTCATGCCACAATCTGGAGAGGTTTGATCAGTGAGTTGATAAAGGGCGGACACGGGGTAACCTTTTTTGAACGGGATGTGCCATACTATGCTTACTACAGGGATTTTACCGGGATACCCGGGATGGAGCTTGTGCTTTACAAAGAGTGGGATGAGATAAAGAGGACTGCAGTTGAGAGGATAGGGAGCGCAGATGCTTCGATTGTGACATCGTACTGTCCTGACGCGCTGAAGGCGGCTGAATTATTGAGGGGAACTGATTGTCTGAAGGTGTTTTACGATCTTGATTCGCCGGTTACTTTAAAAGCGGTGGAAAGAGGAGTATTTCCGGAGTATATAGGTGAGAAAGGGTTATCCGGTTATGATCTTGTCTTAAGTTATACGGGGGGCATAGCTCTTGAGAAGCTTGTAATGGTACTTGGGGCAAAACATGCGCTTTCTCTCTATGGGAGTTTTGATCCCGGATCGCATCACCCTGCCGGTCCGGTTGAAGATTTCAGGTCGGATCTCTCTTATCTGGGAACATTTGCCCTTGACAGGCAGTCTAAGCTTGACCAGTTTTTTATCCAGCCTGCACGGATGCTTCCATCATCACGGTTTGTCCTTGCCGGGGTTCAGTACCCGAAGGATTTTCCATGGACCGAAAACATCTTTTTTGTTAATCATATCTCTCCCCCCGATCATCCGGGATTCTACTGTTCCAGTCGATTTACGCTTAATATTACCAGGGAGGCAATGGCTGAAATGGGTTTTTGTCCATCCGGGCGGCTCTTTGAGGCTGCGGGCTGCAAGGTACCGGTTTTAAGCGACTGGTGGCCCGGGCTTGAGAGCTTTTTTGAGCCTGGTAAAGAGATAATAGTTGTCAGGACTGCAGAGGATGTGCTTGATGCGATGAGGATGAGTGAAGATCAAAGGGTGGAGATCGCAGAGGCGGCATTTAAAAAAGTCACAGCCAGGCACACTGCATCCATGAGGGCTCAGGAGCTCATAAGCATACTGGAGAGTTTCTGATGGGTACATGGGGGATTATACCTGCTGCGGGCAGCGGCACCCGGATTCAGCCGCTTGCTTTTTCAAAAGAGCTTCTGCCGGTTGGAAGTTTAAGAAGCGGCGGTGTTGAGCGTCCGAGGGCAATCTGTGAATACCTGATAGATAGAATGGCTCTGGCGGGAGTGGAGAAGATAAACCTGATAGTCTCACCTGGAAAGTGGGATATACTGCGCTATTTTGGAAATGGAACGGGGGGCATACGGATCTGCTACACTGTTCAGCATCAGCCTTCGGGACTTTGTGACGCGATTTTTTGTGCTTTACCTTTTATAGACAGTGATGATCGGGTGGTTGTCGGGCTCCCCGACACTGTCTGGTTTCCATCCGAGGGCCTGACGTATCTGCCACAAGACAAACTGGCATTTCTTCTATTTCCTGTTGATAAACCGGAGTTTTACGATGCTGTGGAAACCGGGGACAATGGAGAGGTAAGGAAAATTTATGTAAAGCAGCGCGGGTTGAGCGGGTTATGGATCTGGGGGGCATTCAGCATGCCGGGTCATGTTTTTCATGAACTTTACAGACTTTGGAGCACCCGTGAGCCCAGGGATGAGTATTTCGGGACCCTTGTCAATTTTTACATTGAAAATGGAGGTGAGGCGGCCGGGGTGAGAGCGGGGGAGTCGTATGTTGATGTGGGTACTCTTAACGGGTACAGAGAAGCGATGCGGCTGCTTTCGGG
>CAYLVN010000117.1:0-6168 GCA_964387115.1 uncultured Fibrobacter sp. | reverse complement strand
GCGGCTCATCCAGATGATGAGGTGATCGGGGCCGGAGGGGTTCTCCGTTATCTTAAGAAAGCACATTTCTACCATGTAACGGATGGGTCACCCAGAAAAGGCATGGATGCGATGAATGCAGGGTGCACATCGAGAGAGGCCTATGCGAGGGTGAGATGTGAAGAGCTGCTTCAGGCTTTGAAGCATGCGGGGTTTGGTCCTGAGGACTGCAGCAGAATCGGGATGATTGATCAGGAGGTTTCCTTTAACATGGCAGGTCTGGCCTGGCGCATTGCGGATATAATCGAGGAGTGGAGACCCGATGTGGTGTTCACTCATCCCTTTGAAGGCGGTCATCCGGATCATGACGCTACAGCGTTTGCTGTGAGTAAAGCATGTGTGCTTGCAAAGAAGAAAACAGGCAGTGTTCCAAAGATAATCGAGTTTGCATCGTACCATGGAAATGGCGGGATAGAACTGGTGGCCGGAGAATTTCTTCCTTTCCCGAAGAGTAAGACCTGGAAAGTAGTTCTTAATGATATAGAATGTGACCTGAAACAGGGGATGATGGATTGTTTCAAGTCACAGAGACAGACTCTCGAGGCCTTTTCTGCAAAAGAGGAGAATTACAGGATTGCACCGGAGTACGATTTCAGTAAAGCACCCCATAAGGGGGTTCTTTATTATGAGTTTTTCGACTGGGGAATCAGCGGCCGCAAGTGGATAGAGCTTGCAGAGGAAGCCTCAGGGCTGCTTGAGAAATAGGGGATGATTTACAGTATCCTTAATGTGGCTTATCCATTTTCTCTGGTGAGCAGTTCGACAGCAGGGGGAGCCGAGCAGGTCCTTTTGTCAATCGATTCCGCTATCTGCGACCGTGGAGACAGGTCGTTTGTGCTGGCAGCAAAGGGGTCGCAGGTCAGGGGAAAACTGGTAGATGGATTTTCTCATGAGGGGCTTATAGAGCGCCAGAAGTGCAGACGTGAATACCTGGAGTATAGAGAGGCACTGAAGGGAGCGGTTCTGAAATACGGTATCGATCTGGTTCATTTTCACGGGATCGACTTTAAAGAGTACCTTCCGGACCTCGACATTCCCTGTCTTGTAACGATTCATCTGCCGCTTGACTGGTACAGTGAAGGGGCTTTTGATGAGCGGGAGGGGCTCTATTTTAACTGTGTATCGTTTTACCAGCATAGAAGATGCGGTATAAAGAAGGGGTTGCTTTCTCCTGTTGAGAACGGGGTAGCTGTACCGTTTTCCCAGCCGCGGAGAAAACGGGGGAGATTTGCTGTCTGTCTTGGACGGATCTGTCCGGAGAAGGGTTATCATAAAGCAATTGATGCTGCTGTAAAGGCAAATGTACCGCTTCTTCTGGCGGGTACGGTTTTTCCCTATCAGGAGCATCTGGAATACTTCGCAAAAGAGATCCAGCCGAGGCTCGATGGGTTTCGGTATCGCTTTATCGGTCAGGCCGGGGATGCCGAAAAGAAGAGGATCTTAGGAACAGCCGGGTGTCTTCTGGTGCCGTCTCTGGTTCCAGAGACAAGTTCACTTGCAGCAATGGAGGCGCTTTCATACGGGGCACCGGTGATTGCATTCAGAAACGGTGCGCTGGTGGATATTGTTCAGGATGGTGTAAACGGGTACCTGGTGGAAAACATTGATGAGATGGCGGAGGCAATTGAGGCGGCGGAGAAGATAGATCCGGAAGTCTGTTATGCAATCGCAAAGGAAAAGTATTCTGTGGAGAGGATGACAGATCATTACTGTCAGATTTACCGGATGCTTATCGGGAAGAGTCGGGCTGATCTGTATATGTCCGGTGATGATAACCAGTTGAGAGATTGTGGATGATTGAGCTGGAGGAAAAAAAGGAGAATGAACTTGAGGACCTGAAAGCAGAATGGGAAGGGCTGCTTGAGGGTTGTCCTGATGCGACTCCGTTTCAGTTCCCCCAGTGGATAATCCCCTGGTGGCGGAATTTCGGGGGAAGTGTCTTTAAGATGCCGGTTATGCGCTGCGAAGGTAAGTTGGCGGGGCTTGTTCCTCTGTTTATTTATAAAACAGAAACAGGAAAGAAAAAGCTCTGTTTTACAGGTACCGGTATAAGCGACTATCTTGACCTGGTGGCAGTTTCTGAAAAGAGAAAAGAGGTCACCGGTGTGTTTGTCAAATACCTTCTGGAAATTGCGGAGCAGTGGGATGAGGTCGATCTGCAGGATATTCCTGAGGGAAGTCCGCTTCTTCGGTCCGAATTTCCCGAAAACTTTTGTTTTGAGAAAAGCAGGTGGATTGTGTGCCCCTATCTGGATCTTCCGGAAAGCTCAAAAAGTCTTGAATACAGGATTCCTAAAAAACTTAGAAACAATATCCGTTCTGCATCGAAGGGGTTACTGCAGTTAAATGAGTACCGCATGGAAAAAGCGGAATCAGGAAATGTCGGGCTTTTTTTAGGCGAACTGTTCAGGCTTCATGGGAAGAGATGGGAAAGCAGGAATCAAAGCGGTGTACTGAATAGCAGTCAGCTTCGGGACTTTTACCTTCAGTCGGCGCCGGAGCTTCTTGCGAGCGGGTTATTGCGGCTTTACACTCTTCGGTGCGGTGATTCGGCGGTAGCGTGTTATTATGTCCTTGTGCATGCTGAAAAAGCTTATGCTTACCTGGGGGGATTTGATCCGGCTTTTGCACAATACAGCCCAGGCAGCCTTGCTCTTTTCAATGTTATCTCTGATTCAATTGACAATGGAATTACGGTATTTGATTTCATGAGAGGTGCGGAAGCCTACAAGTATTACTGGCGGCCCGCAGAAAAGTACAATTACCGGATAAGGGTCCTGAAAAAATAACTTTGACGTAATGATAAAAATGAAAGCAAAACAGAGCATGACCACATTTCTTTTAATTCGTCATGGTACCTGTTTTCCTGTGGGAAGATTCCTGGCAGGGAGGGCCTCAGGGATTTACCTTGACGAAACAGGAAAAAAGGAGGCCTTGTTTCTTGAGGAGAGTATCAGGGGAATTCATCTGGATGAAATAATTTCCAGTCCCCTTGAGCGGGCTGTAGAGACTGCGGAGGCAGTTGCAAGGGGAAGGGGCTTGGTGGTTGAGATCCGTGATGAAGTCAATGAAGTTGATTGTGGGGAGTGGACGGGAATGAGTTTTGAGGAGCTTTCAGGGAATGTTGACTGGATTGCTTTTAACCGGTTCAGGAGTGCTGTAAGAATTCCGGGTGGAGAGATGATGATCGAGGTTTCTTCACGGATGAGCAGGTTTATGGAGGTGAAGCGCAGGGAGGGGAAAAGCTGTGTCGCGATAGTGAGTCATGGTGATCCGATCAGAGCGGTCATATCGCATTACCTTGGTCTTCCTGTCGATTTTATGACCCGGTTTGAAATCAAACCGGCATCTGTGAGTGTCATTACACTGAACGATTACGGTGCAAATCTTTCATGCCTTAATCACTCTGGAATATTCAACCTGATTTATGCGCCTGGATAAGGATGAATCGTGCTTATCACTTGTGAAAAAAAATTTTCACAAATCGCTTCATCACTTCCAGGGTGCATAAGTCAGGTTTAATGGAGAAGGGTTTATATGATTGTTTATCGTAATTTCCGTCATGCTGTGCCTCTTAAGGAGTGTACAGGGAGAATCAAGTCGCTTCTGTCGAAGATTGACAGAATGAGTAACCCCGGTTACCAGGATGCGGTTTCGCTTCTGATAGAATGCGGAGAGCTGGAGACTGGTGTAACTGATCTTTTGTGTCCGGAAAAAGATGTGATATTCTCGGCGGAAATTGAGTTCTGTAGAAAACTATCGACACTTGCGGGTCTGGTAGTGTGCCGTTTATGGAACAATGAGCCGATCGATCATGGACGGCTCGATGATGCCAGACGATTGCTTTTAAAGATAGAGTCGTGGAAAATAAGAGAGATTCTGCTCAGTGTTCCTGAGGGGTTTGTTTATTATGGGCTGTATCCTGAGACCTATATAGAAGCTGCGCGGCAGTTTAAAGAGCGGATGTCTCCGGAGTCGGTTCTTGTGATCGGTTTAAGGAGTATTGGAACGACACTGTCGGCACTGGTGAGTGCACAGTTGAAACTTCTGGGGTGTGAGGTAAAGTCATTTACGCTTCGTCCAAGGGGGCATCCTTTTTACAGGGGAATTCAGATTGATTCTTCTGCTGAGGAGAATTTGCGGGGGGCAGGATCCTGCAGTGTTGTGGTTGTCGATGAGGGGCCGGGCTTGAGCGGGTCATCATTGACAGGAACACTTCAGAAGCTCAGAGAACTTGGTTTCGGGGAAGAGAGGACCGTGGTGTTTCCGAGCTGGACCCCGGACGAAAAGAGGTTCGTAAATGAGAGGGCGCGGGAGCTCTGGCCAGTGTACCGGAAATTCACCGGTGAATTTGACAAGCTGTGGGTTGACAGTGGCAGGCTTGAAAGCGGGTTTGGGATGGAAATTACGCAAAACCTGTCAGCGGGTATGTGGAGGCCACATTTTATTGAAGATGCTTCTTTCCCTGCCGTACATCCGCATCATGAGAGAAGAAAGTTTCTCCTGAAGTCATATAGCAAGAAGTGCTTTCTTGCAAAATTTGTCGGACTGGGTAGATATGGAGAGTATCTGGTGCAGAGGGCGCGTTGTCTGGAGGAAGGCGGATTCGGTCCGCAGGTAAAGGAGCTCTCAAACGGTTTTCTGCTTATGAAAGTTATTGACGGTAAACCGATGAGTATTCCTGTTCCGGGTGATGATTTTTTTGGCAGGGCGGCGCAGTATTGCGCCTTTATCAGGAACAAGTTTCCTTCGAAGCTGACCGTTACTCTTGACAGTATGCAGGAGATGATTATCGAGAATGTGAGGGCTGGGATGGGGGAGAGGTGGAGCAGAAATGCTGAAGCGGCCTGCGGAGTGTCACCCAATATTTACGAAAGCGAACCGGTCGCCGTTGACGGCAGGATGATGCCCCATGAGTGGATAAGGACAGACGAGGGGTATTTCAAGGTCGATCACCTGGAGCATCATTGCGATCAGTTTTTCCATGGCTCTCAGAATATTGCATGGGATATAGCCGGGTTATGTGTCGAGTTCAAGCTTACTCCTGGTGAAGAGGAGGTGCTGGTCAGAAGATACATTGAATTGTCGGGGGATAAAGATATAAGAATGAGGCTTCCTTTTTTCAGAATCGCTTATCTTGCGTTTCGTATCGGGTATGTGTCTCTTGCGGCAGATTCGCTTTCCGGTGATGAGGACGGCAGGAGGTTTGAGCTGTTGAGGGGCTTTTACAGGGAAGAGTTAAAAAAGAGTTCGATGGCTTATTAGCGGGGAGAAAAGTAATGAATGAAATAGTTGCGAAAATAAAGGAGCTTGGGCCCTGGTTTCATAACCTTCATTTTCCTGACGGCACGCAGACTGCTCCTGAGCATCCGTTGGGGGACTTTCCTTATTATAAATGGAAAGAGATATCAGTTTTTCTTCCGGATTTAGAAGGGTGGAGAGTGCTTGACATTGGATGCAATGCAGGTTTCTACAGCTTTGAGCTGGCGAGGCTGGGGGCGCAGGTGACTGCCATAGATATTGATTCACATTATCTGAACCAGGCGTTCTGGGCTGCACAGCAGTTGGGGTTGCAGGACCGGGTTGAGTTTAAGAACATGCAGGTTTATGATCTGGCCCGTACAGAAGAGAAGTATGATTTTGTATGGTATATGGGTGTTTTTTATCATCTGAGGTACCCTCTTTTATCTCTTGACATAGTTTCCAGGATCACCACACAGATGATGGTTTTTCAGACTTTGACTCTTCCTGGAACCGAAAGCTATGTAGAGAGGGAAAATGTAGAGCTTTTCGAAAGAGAGGTGATGAATCAGGAGGGGTGGCCGAAGATGGCTTTTATTGAGCACTCGCTTGCCGATGATCCGACTAACTGGTGGGCGCCTAATCACAACGCCGTGATGGCGATGCTGAGGGCAAGCGGGTTCCGGGTGGTTGAGCGGCCCTCGCATGAGGTTTATATCTGTGAAAAAGAGCCGGGCGAAATGGATCCTCAGGACATGCGCCAGAAAGAGTATGTGGCGGCGACAGGGCTGGAGTGATTTTTTGGAAGTGAACGTCAACTTGATGCTGACAGCAATAATTTTAATGAGGATGTTGTGGAAGAGGGTGCCCCCTCTTTCGCTCAAGCCC
>CAYLVN010000116.1:0-9054 GCA_964387115.1 uncultured Fibrobacter sp. | reverse complement strand
GATACTGATTCATCTCTGGGGTGTTCTTAAGTCACTGTTATACCCCAGAGATGCTATCACCCTATGACCTTAGTGCAGAAATTATTAAAACCCCTATCTCACCTCAGGGATGATTACCCGCTCCTCAACAAAATTCCCGCCTCTAAGAGAAATCTCTCCTCCATCCCCTCTATAAATCACATTCCTTATCTCCAGCAAAAAAACTAACTTACGGAACTCTTTACGCAGAATCTCTTCTGTTATACCATCTAAAAAACCATCAAAAATCCTATGATGTGAGGCGATGTAATCCTCACAAAATTCAACAGATACTTTCCCCCTGCTTTCAATGAAAAAGAGCAGAGGCGTAATCATGGTATGAGCAATCAGCAGAGAGGGGTTTCTGTAGAATGAACTAAGCTTTCTCCTGAGTTTTTTCCATAACTGTCCGTTGGGATAAATAGGACTACCGTGTCCCGGGAAAATCACTCTGGGTTGCAGCTCAATACATCGCTCTATTGAGGCTGAGAATTCGCCCAGAGAGGTCAAGTATGGTTTGTTCAGATCTAAAAAACCTATGTCATCGGTGGTAAGGAGGTCTCCACAGAACAGGAGTTTTCTTTTCTGAAGAAAAAAGGATGCATGGTCGTCTGAGTGTCCTGTGGTTCGCAGGACTTCTATCTGTTCATTATTCAGAGAAAAAACAGTATTATCTGGTACGGTACGATCCTGACTCAATGGTTCAGAAGTCAGATTCAGAACAGATCTCCGTGCTTCTGTGAGCTTCCGGTCGTTTTTTCCTTCACAAGTCACAATTTCTGCGCCAGTAAGAGTCCGGAGGTATGATGCGGCACCTGTGTGATCCGGGTGAGAATGTGTGCAGAAAATAAACCTGATAGTCTCAGAAGAGGTGATGCGGCTTGAGAGAAATTGTGATGTTTGTTTTTGAAATAAGGGATGGCCGGTGTCTATGATTACGGGCGGATTGATCTTTACGAGGTATGAGTTGCTTCCCAGTGGTGATGAAGCTCTGAAAATTTCGGGATCATGCATGGAGAGAAAAAAACGGCCACCTTTCTGGCGGCCGTTACAATTTGCGGATAATCAGCTCTTTTGAACCAGATATTTTTCTACTGTTGCAACGCACTTGTTAATTGAAGTGATGTTGGGAAATTCAGATTCGGGAATAGATACCCCGAATTTCTTTTCCATTGTTGCCAGCACTTCCAGCAGAGCCATTGAATCCAGTCCCATATCTTCTATGAAGCTGGCTTCATCGGTAATTGATGATTCATCAATGTCCATGTCTTCAGCGATATCTGTTATGAGCTCGCGAATTGTGCTTTTGATTTCTTCTTTATTCATGCGAAATTCTCCTCACTGGATCGAGGTTTTTATTGTTATTTATTTAAAATAATAATCCGGCTTATGTGCTGTACACAGAGTTATTTAAACATTTTTGAGAATCAGTGCGCCGCAGTTGCCGTCACATGAGAAGGATGTAACGAGTGCGTACTGGCTTTCTTTCTGGACCGTTTCGAAAACCAGCGGAATATTGCCGATGGTTTGATAAGATGGTTGAACACCGCTGATACGGGAATTTTTAAGATCGGACAAAGCGCACATGGCATTGATCGCTCCGGAGGCTCCGTAGCATTCACCTGTAAACATTTTGTACGCTGTGACCGGTTTACTTGTTCTAAACTCAGAAGTGATCGCATCTGCTTCAAACTTGTCGACAAGTTTGTTGCCGTTGGCGCCAGATGCAATAAAATCGATAGCATCTGAATCGATGCCGGCCTGGCTTAAAGCGGTTTTGATTGCATAAACGGCCGGTTCGCTAGAAGATACTGCTTTTCTTGTGTCAGGATTAAACGCACTGCCGACTCCGGCAATTTCAGCCAGAATCTTTGCTCCCCTTGCTTTTGCAGATTCTTCTGTTTCAATCAGAAACAGTGCGCATCCTTCTCCAGCCACTACGCCATCACAATCCTCGGCAAAAGGGCGCATATTTCCGGATTTTGAAAGAATGCCTGTTCTCTGTAGCCCCAGAAGGCTGTAATAGCTTACCTCTTCGAGGCCGCCTGCTGCGATACAGTCAAGGTAACCCATTTTTATATGGTCGAAGGCATAAATTAGTGCATCTATTCCGGCGTTGAAACCGGTGGAGATGGTGGCACTGAGGTTACGAGCTGTATAGCGAATATTTGAGTTCCCGGTAGGGGAGTTGATAACAGTGTTGGCAAAAGCCTGCGGATTGACACTATTTACACCGTTTACGATTGAATCACTTAGGAAATCACCGATACTCTGGAGACTGCCGAAAGCTGTACCGATGCATATTCCGGGACGGTTCTCCTCGTCTGCATTTTCCATCACCGATTTGATGCTTGATTCAAATGTTCCCAGAAGGTACTTGGTGGCATTGTCTTTATTACGGAGCCCTTTCTTACCCAGAACCTCGACAGGATCAAAACCGACTACAGAGTAGCAGGGAATTTCACTGCTGAACTGATGAAACTCGAAATCCTTTACAGTTGATTTACGGGGCGGCTGGTTCATACCAGAAGCGAGACTGCTGAATCCCATGCCCAGAGTGCTTATGGTTCCGACTTCAGTAATGACGATTTTTCTGGATTGCATTCTTAAAATCTTACCCTTTGAATTTTCTAAGGACTATTGATGATGTGTTGCCGGCAAAAGCATAGGCATTTGAAATGACTGTTTCCAGTTTCATTTCACGAGCCTTATTTGGAATATAGTCAAGATCGCATTCCGGGTCAGGTTCGGAGTAATTTATTGTTGGCAACGCGATGCCGTGCTTTATCATCAAGGCACAGGCTGCGGCTTCTATTGCTGATGCTGCGCCCATAGTGTGGCCCATCATTGATTTCAGTGATGAAATTGGTGTGCTGCGGGCCTTTTTCTCTCCAAGTACTTCTTTAACAATGAGAGTCTCTGATTTATCATTTTCACCGGTGCCGGTGCCGTGAGCACAGATATAATCGATATCTTCTCCAGTTATACTGGAATTCTTTATTGAGCGCCGTAAAGCGATAATTCCCCCGCTTCCTGTGGGATCGGGAATAGTCATCTTGAATGCATCACAGCCAAGACCGTAACCGGAAATTTCGGCGTAAATGTGGGCACCGCGTGCAAGGGCTTTGTCGAGCCGTTCGAGGATAAGAATTCCTGAACCTTCGCTGACTGCCATACCTGCACGGTTTTTGTCAAATGGACGAACGATATCTGGAGTTGTAGCAAGAAGGCGGTTAAAACCCGTAAAGGCGATACCTGAAAATGGATCGCTTCCACCGACTATTGCAGCTTCAATTTTGTTCTGTTGTATGAGATCAAAAGCATACCCGATTGCATAATTTCCGGCTGCACAGGCAGTCGGAATTATTATATGAGGACCCTTTATTCCAAACACACGGGCGATATTGGCCGGTATGGAGGCACAGGGGTATTGACGTGGCAGGTTTGATGGTATCTGGTCGGTATCACCGGTCTTATACTTGATTTTTACACCTTTCTCCAGAATCTGTGGTTCACCCATGGTGGTTCCCATGCTGATACCGATCCGGAAAAGGTTTTCCTTTGAGAGGTCGAGGCCTGAATCTTCAATAGCCATTCTGGTTGCTGCAACCGCAAACTGACTTGAACGACCCATGTTTTCTATCTCTTCTGAAGAAAGAAACTGTGTCGGGTCAAAATCAAGCACTTCACCGCCGGTTTTTGTTCTGAACTCTGTGGCATCAAATATCTGCAGTGGCCTGACACCATTTTCCCCTTTGACTGCGTTCTGCCAGAATTTGTCAATGCCAGTACCAATAGGAGTTATGAGACCAAGTCCAGTAACTACAACTCTGTTTTCATACATATTGATATTTTTATCCCATTAACATGAATAATAAAGAAAGCTAAATATAGTTAATTAGGCTGAAGAAATCCAATTGTGAAAAAAAATGTCTGATTCCAACCTGAGTCGGTTATCCTGAGCTTGCACAAATTATTGATGCTTTAGTAAAATTTAGCCTTAAAAATCAGGCTTCTTTGCGCATTCCGAACATCATTTCGCCTTTAGCAACCAGTTTGCCATCAACTGTTGCTCTGGCTATAACTGCAGCGCTGTCTCCGAAAACTTTTTCGATTTGTACTGATGTGATCAGCTGGTCTCCCGGAACAACGGGCTGCATAAAAGACATCTTTGTGACTTTGCCCAGATAATAGACACTGTTTTCCTTAATGCCGCCTGATGATTTTGCGAGGAGGAAGCAGGATGCCTGGGCCATGTTTTCTATTATATATACTCCAGGGAATACCGGTTTTGAGGGAAAATGACCCTGGAACTGTGCCTCGTTGATTGAAATGTTTTTGAGTACTGTTACCGATTCGTTTTCCTTGAAATCCAGGACCCTGTCTATAAGCAGAAATGGGTAACGGTGAGGAACATTTTTCATTATCTCCTGAATATCAAACATCTCTAAATACCTCCTGATCAGGCCGTCAGGCCGCCATCAATTGTAAATACTTGTCCTGTAATATATCTGGCTTTATCTGATGCCAGAAAGGAAACCAGATCCGCTATCTCCTGTGCTGTTCCCATTCTGTGCATAGGAATCATGTTCTTTATCTCTTCAAGATGCTTTTCAGGCATGGATCTGGTCATTTCGGTATCGACATAACCAGGGGCAACACAGTTTACCGGTATCGAGAGCTTGGCCGCCTCTTTGGCTAATGCACGGGTAAAGCCGATTATTCCCGCTTTAGATGCACAGTAATTAGTCTGGCCGTTAATTCCTACCAGACCGCTTACAGATGTGATGTTGATAATGCATCCACGTTTATTCTTAAAAAAATAACCGATCAGATTGCGGGTTACATTGAAGTAACCGGTAAGATTGGTGTTTATCACCTGATCCCAGTCAGATTGCTGCATGATAAAGAGACTCTTATCACGGGTGATCCCGGCATTGTTGACCAGAAGATCAACATCGGTAAGAAATTCTCTTGCTTTTGTAACAAAGGCGGAAGCTGATTCGAAATTTGAGGTGTCAGCCTGGAATGCGGCAGCGCTGCCACCCTGATTGGTAATTTCTTCGACAAGTAGATCAGCTTTTTCTTTGTTGGAGAGGTAACTGAAGGCAACCTGAAAACCATCGGCTGCAAGTGTTTTTACAATTGCGGTCCCTATTCCTCTTGAGCCGCCTGTGACAATCGCTTTCTTACCCACTTTACCTCCTGTAAAAATCAGGGATTATTTGCTGCTGCCCGTTTCATTCCACGGGCCACGGCATCTTTAACATTCTGGGAAAACTCTCTGGATTTTAGGATGTTTTCAAGTTTCTGATGAAAGCTGCTGAGCGATTCCTCATGATTAACTTTACTGAAGAACTCCCGCCACAGCCTCACAAAACCATCCCGCAGCTGCTGTTCTGAAGTGTGTTTAGGTTTAAACACCACATTTGCGCAGTTGAATTTTTTCCAGTCCCTTTCGATAAAGCGGTTTTCCGCTTCGATTTTGTGCCAGAAAGGGGTGTTTGGAAACGGAGTGGCGATAAAGAATTCGGCGGTCTTAACGTTTGCTTTTTCGCAGAACTCCAGAATCAGATCGAACTGATCCTCCATGCAGGTGTCAAAGCCTACACCAAAAGAACCAAAGAAGCGGATTCCGCGGTCCTCAAGCTGCTTTACAAGATCGATTGTGCGCTGCCATATTCCCGGGTGATGTGCGTAAAATCGGGCGCTGAACGGGTCGCTGGCAAACACAGTGTACATGCTTTTTGCGCCCGCAGATGCGATCGCGTCAAGAAACTCCGGATCGGTGTTCATGGCAGGGGAGCAGGAGAGAAACATGTTTACTTTAAAGTCCCTGATCTTTTCGCAAAGTTCCATCATATAGCGGGTGATCCTGGGGCGGTTGAGCATGATCATGTCATCGGTGATATAAAATTCTTTGCCCGAAAGTTTTTCAATCTCCTCAACAACTTTTTCCAGAGGACGGAGACGGATCTTGTCCCCCTGATAAATTGGAACGTTGCACCAGTCGCATCCAAAAGGGCAGCCTCTGGTTATGGAGACCAGAGAGGCGTGCCAATCGTATTTATTTTCTACATCAAAGATACCCGGTCTTGGAGAAACGATCTCTTCGGGCTGTGGAACCGGCTCGGCCCTGTAAATACTTTTCAGTGTTTTATTCCGGAAGTCCTCAATGATAGAAGGCCAGACTTTATCTCCTTCACCTATGCACAGAGCATCGCAATGCGGAGCAGTGAATTCGGGGGCCATTGAAGGATGCATACCGCCCATCACAACAGTCTTGCCTCTTTTACGGAAATTATCCCCGATCTCATAGGCGTACCCCGCCTGGGGAGTAAAGAAACTGATTGCGATCAGGTCCGCATCATCATCGTAATCTACTGGTTCTATGTTCTGATCGATAATCCGCCATTGAATATCCGAAGGAAGAATATTTATGAGGATCGGAATGCCCATTGCAGGGGGCATTCTGTAGGCCC
Source organism: uncultured Fibrobacter sp. (assembly GCA_964387115.1). Lineage (GTDB taxonomy): Bacteria > Fibrobacterota > Chitinivibrionia > Chitinivibrionales > Chitinispirillaceae > JAAYIG01. The sequence continues at coordinate 2,554 of CAYLVN010000116.1, read as the reverse complement.
ATGTAGCGGCGATAGCAGGCATCTCCGCCAGTTCAGGGTAGGTTTCCAGAAACTTGTCAAATTTTGGATAAATAAAAGTGATTTTCATCTAAATTGCAATCGTAATAAAATTAATTCCAGAAGATACAATTTTTACAGAGTATTATGCTACTATTTACCTGCCTTGGTGTCTTTCTGTCTGCATCTTGACATCGACATCCACTCTCCCGGAAAATCAACGGCTTCATCGCCAACAGTGAAGAGCTGGGCCTGAGCGGATATAGTATCATTGCCAAGCCATTTATACCGGTATTTCATTTTCATTTCAACACCCTCATTGAGCAGTGTCGCGGTGAAAGTGGTATCATCTCTTTTGTATGTTCCCGCTCCGCTGATACTGGCATCGGCACTGGAGGTTACAAAAAGGGAATCTTTAACTGCGAATGTCAGGACAAGACCGTCTTCACCTGCACACCAGGTTCCTAAGAGAGGATCTTTGGGTGCGGCAATAATGAATGCAGCAGCGCTTAGGATAACAGCAACCGATTTTAAGAGTCTCATCTCATTTCCTTTCTGATAATGCAGGTTTACCGATACCGAAAAACAGGAGCAGCAAAGGGAGAAACAGCATCGAAAATCCTGCGCTGACTATCATTGAAACAAACACCAGAATTCCGAAATCACGTATAGGGGGAAAACTTGAGAATGCAAGTACCAGAAAACCGATCCCCACGACCAGTGTGTTGAAAAGTATAGGTGTACCCTTGATCTTTATTGCGGCTTTAAGAGATTCGATCTTGTCGCCGGTTATTTTATACTGGAAAATAAACCCGCTGGCCAGGTGGATCGCATAGTCTATTCCTATGCCGACACATGTATTCATTATAATAACAGTGACCAGATTTATGGTTACGCCAAGCACTCCCATTATTGAATAAACAAATGCAGTAGAGAAAATTATTGGAATCAGCGCGAAGATGCCAATGCGCAGTGATTTGAAGAACAGAATCAGACAGAGAAAAACCGGAAAGAATGTTGAGATGAGGCTGGAGATTTGAGTATCAATCAGTACGGAGCTCATTGATTCATTTAGAATCGCCGGGCCTGAAATCAGTACCGACCAGTCTTTGTGCTTCTCCTGCACATATTTTTTAATATTTTCCGCTATGATGAGCGGTTTTGTCTGCTCATCACTGCGGCAGGTTACATTGAGGCGGGTCTTCTGTCTGCTTTCAGAAAGGAAGCCACTTATAAAGCTCGAAAAATTTTTCCCGAACATTCCGCTCTTTGAAGTAAGGAGCATCACTGCCGGTTTGGAAAGACTGTCACCTGTAAGCATAGTACTGACTTTACTCATAAGAGGCAGTACAGATGCCACGTTGCCGATACCTTCCTGTTTTTCAATAAATCCGGTAATATCCTGAACCGCTTTCCACTGCTCGATTGAGGAAATTTTTTCTCCTTTGTTTTCAAGCACTACGGAAAAGAACCGTGTCCCGCCAAAGTACTTTCCAATAAAATTGTCTGAAACCCTGAGCATGTTGTTTTCTGGAAGCATAGCTATAGGGTTGCTCTCCACTTTTACCATTCTGAATCCTACATAAAATAAGATAAGGAGAACCGGGAAAAGCCAGACCCATTTTCTGGACTCAAGAGTGAATCTGGAAAAGAGGTCCCAGAAACTGTTAAACTTAACCTCATCGGATGTCTGGGGCACTGCTGCAGCTTTCCCTTTCTTTTCAAAAGAGAGAAAGACCGGAATCATTGTAATATTAAATGCAAAAGCAAACATTACCGATACACCGGTGTACAGCCCGAATGTACGTGTCCAGGAGATCTCAAATCCGGCAAATGTGGTGACAGCAGCCAGAAAACAGGGCAGAAGCTGTTCTTTGTATGTCATTTGAATCGCCGGGATAATATCGGCATCACGCCTCAGGCGGGTGTAGGCTTTTATGATGTGAATTGCGCCGGCAACCCCGATAGGAAAGAGGATCACCGGAATAACAGATGTTACAACGGAGAATGTCACATTCAGCATTCCCATCAGCCCGAATGTCCAGACAAGCGCAATGACATTAACCAGAAGAGCAGCACAGACATAGAGTACCCGTCTGAAAACCCGGTAAAGAAGCAGAAAGACTATTAAGAAACAGACCGGCAGAAGAATCGCAAAATCTTTTTTCATGGCCTTATCGATGAAATATGAGACTGCGGCTTCGCTGGTAAAGTAAGTCTTGATATTGGGATTCTGGTTTATGCTGTTTGTTTTGTTCAGGACATTCTTCATGACTATGGAACGATCAGCATCGGGTTTAAGCCCGATAACCATACCTAACACTGTTTCGTCATCGGATATGAAAATTTTTGAAAATTCACGGTTTTCCTGGATCCTCCGGCGGGTCAGCTCTTCATTGTTGTCTTTCTTTGATACTACATAATCACTTGAGACCCCGAAAAATCCGCCCTTTACAGGAACCTGCAATGTGTTAAGATTTGTAACCCCTGAGATTCCATCCAAAGAAGCAAATGCAGATGACCAGGAATTCAGGGAATCTATTTTTTCAGTCAGGTT
>CAYLVN010000115.1:3071-9160 GCA_964387115.1 uncultured Fibrobacter sp. | reverse complement strand
TCAATTCCAAGATCAGCAGGATCCAGCGCATTTTTTACTTTCCACAGTTCTCTCTCTTTTTCATTGCTGAAGGCAGAGAGGTCTCTTATAAAAGGTTTTAAGATACGGCTTCCAGTGCAGTCAAAAAGAACCAGCACATGCGGCAACAGAAGATTCTTACGGTTTATTTTTACTACAACTCCCGTCTCTCCTGATTCTAAATTCACCAGACTTCCAACAGGGTAGATTCCTAGCAGTTTTGTAAAATATTCCACGACGGTTCTGGGATAATTATCATCCGCACCCTGGTAAATTAATGCCAGAGCCTCCTGCGGTATACAAGACTTCCTTCGGAACCCGTCTGAGGTAAGCATATCATAGGTATCGGCAACGGCGCAGATTGATGCCATTTCATTTATCTGCTTCCCCCTGAGTCTGCCGGGGTAGCCACTACCATTGAGTTTTTCATGATGCTGTTTGATTATTTCTAAACAGGTCCGAGGTAAATATTCTTTACTGCGTTCAATCATTTCCAGGGCATACTGGGGATGCTTTTTTATCAGATCAAATTCTTCCGCAGTGTAAGCTCCTTCAAGAAAGACCAGATCTTCCGGAAATCTTACCATGCCGAGGTCATGAAGAATACCACCAATCCCGGCATTAAGAATTTTGTCCCTTGAATAGCCCATCACTGATGCCAAACCTATCATCAAAACCGCAACATTAACAGAATGAGTGTAAAGTCTGTCATTATATGTACTTATCCTGCAAAGCCCAAAATAAGCATCAGGATTCTCTAAGACCTTATCAATCATCTCTTCAACAACATCAGCTACTCCGCGAATCGAAGACAACCTTCCTGCTTTTACGTCAAACATTATCTGTCTGACAGTATTGATTGTTTTGATTCGGGCTGCATTTACCTGAGCAGCCCTTTCCAATTCAGGAAATGGCTGTTCTGGCTTCAGAGAAACTTCAGAAGAACACCCGGCAATCTCATCATCCTGGATATCAATTCCCTTCCCGGTGTTGATATAAACAATGGATACGCCCTGGCGCTTAAGGTAGGCAATCTGATGAAATCCTGAAATGAGGAGATCGGCGGAAAAAAGAAATGTTTCTTTTTCGTTTAAAACGTTCTCGACATACATTCCAGGGAGCAACTTCTCTACTGGAATCTTTCTCTGATTTCCCATAATTAAATAATATAGTGACTCACCTCTGGATTATCAAATAATTAGCGAATTAAACTTATTGATGATTTTAAACTGAATTTCAGGTATTACCAGACTTAGCACCCGGATCAGGGCAAATTGCGTTTGTTCTTTGCACATAAATGTTTCCACAAATCGCATACAACCGGTGCGGTGCACCTGTGATTTGTTTAAACCCTTCTGCTACAAGATCTAAACGCACTTCATCTCTTCCCGGATGCTTAAGTTCGGTATTATATTTGTAGTTGATTGCTTCTGAGGTTTGATGCCCGGCAGCGTTGTAAAATTCTTTTTTTAAGGGAAACGTTAATGACCAGGTTTCGATATGCGGTATTTTTTATCCCATTACTAATCTGTTTATCGTCAGGTGAAGGTTCCTCAAAAACAGCTCCATTAATTATCGATCCATCTCTTTTTGCGTTTGATACATTCCCCGACATCTCTTCTTCTGTAAAATTTTTTGTCGAGACAATACAGGGGACCTTAATTGAGGGCTCAACCGATACAATAGGTTTCACCAGAACCGGACGAAAGACAAAGGCACCCATAATCTGTTCTCCCTCCAATTCAATAAAAAAATCTCTTCAGGAGCTTTTCTTAAAAAAGGGAGCCCTTGCCTCTGAAAAAAGTTCTGCCACATTTGTCATCCAAGTTGACATTCTGGATTTCTCCATAAAAGAAACCTCCCGGTTTTTGAGCCAAACTATGGATGCCCATATAAAGCTGGATGTTAAAATGGTTGACCCCTACTCTACTGAAAACTCTAAAAGGCTGATAGTAGAAAGCCAGAACTCAAGATCTGCTCTTGATACCAGCAAACACGCTCAGGAAGTGATGCGGGGAGCTCTTGAAAGCGTTCTTCTTGAAGCTATACAGAACCTGAGTAAAAGCTGAAAGCATCCTTTAATACCTGTTATCTTTAAGCCTTTTTTTAAGCATTACATGGGGTCCAGAGTCCGTTTCTATTTTGATTCGATCAACTCCATGTTGTATAATCTATCATCCTGAAAATTGTAGTTGAATCGGGTAAAAAATCGTAATCTTTTGAAGGCTTGAAGGCAGGTCTTATCACCTTGTCGATAGACCGCGGTGCCTTCAAGCCTTATCATATCAACATGTTACGTTTTTTTCTTCCCAACTGCGACCTTCAGGATCATCTTTTTTAATCAAGGCTGTGCAATATGGGTAGAGCGGGCAGATCAGGTTACATTCAGCTCAGCATAATGATGTTTCTTCAGCTGTTTGTAAATGGTTGTACAATCCCCATTTTAAGTCTGTATCTAAAAGATTATCTTCATTTCACAGGTGCACAGACAGGCTGGATTCTTGCCACATCGGCGGTTTCTTCCATTATCTCTCCTTTCATCAATGCTTTTATTGCTGATCGCATTATAAGTGCTGAACGTCTGCTGGCGCTCTCTCATTTTGCCGGTGCAGCAACAATGATTTTTTTGTGCATTCAAACAGACTTCATCGCTGTACTTGTGCTATATATGATTTACTGGTCGATTATCGGGCCCACATTTGCCCTTACAGCCACTATTGCATTTCACCACTCACCTGATGCCGCAAAGAGCTTTGGGGGAATACGCCTCTGGGGTACTCTGGGGTGGTTTGCGGCTGCATGGACATTCAGTTTCCTATGGGTCAGGTTTGGTTCTGGTGATCTGAAGGGTGCGCTGCAGATGGCCTCTGTTTCTTCAGTAGCACTTGGAATCTATGCACTTTTTTTGCCTGTCGGGCTCGTGAGAAACAAGGGCAGCGTTGTGCTTCTGCCTCTTAATTCACTTCGAGTTCTCTTACAGCCCGAGGTCCTTTGCCTTTCACTTTTGTCGCTGGTCATTACTTTTGTAGACCGGTTTTACGTGTTTGGAGCAGCGCCATACTTAAAGTCCCTGGGATTCAGTGAGAAATCGCTCATGCCAGTGTTGAGTATCGGGCAGATTCCAGAGATACTGGGGCTGGCGGTTTTGGGATTTTTCCTGAAGCGAGTGCCGTTGAGAAAGATATTGCTGGTGGGAGTGTTCTTCGAGATTGCCAGATTCGCAATTTTCTTCACCGAAGTAACAGGCACATTCCTTTATATCGGTATAGCGATTCATGGTCTAACTTATGCTTATTTTTTCATTCCGGCGATGATTTTTCTGGATAATCGCAGCGATAAATTCTCCAGAGCCGGGGTTCATCAGCTTTCCTCTATGCTCAATGGTGGTATAGGCTCGTTTGTGGGTAACCTGCTGGCTGGATTTGTTGCTGATTATGCAAAATTCTCAGGTGATAGCACCATATATTATCCACTATTCTGGCTGACACCTATGGTGCTTTCATTTGTGGGGTTAGTCGGGATAATGATCTTTTTTAAGGACCATAAGTTGAAATCTAAAGAGCTGGTTGTCGTGAGCAAAGAGCCCCTGATAGAATCCGGGGTAAACTGAATTAAAGCTGACCCATCAGGAATTTAAGATTTATTACTGCTGAGTGAAATTTGAATAGAGCCATGTTCAATTCAATTCTGGCTTGATTAAGTCTGAACTCTGCATTCTGGAGATCAAGAAGCGATTTACTTCCAATTTCATAGGCTTTTTTGGCTATTGTGTAGCTCTTTTCCGCAAGAGAAATAACGTTTTTTGAGACCTCAAGGTGATCACGGCTGGTGGAAACCTGTTCATATGCATTTCTGGTCTGCAGATCAAGATCCTCTATAGTCTGCTGTTCTGCAAGCTGAAACATGGTTCTGTCATTTAAAGACTGCCGCAATCTGTGATTTCTGGAGAGTCCAGTGAACAGATTCCATGTTAACCCAAGATAGATCCTGGAATCATTGCCCCAGTTGATTCTGTAGAAATCATTCAAGCCATCAAACTGGCCTATTTTCCCTACTGTTGCCCCGGCAAAAACATTTGGGAAGAAGTCTCCTTTGGCAATTTCAACCCGGAGGTTCTGAATGTCTGATTTCCCTCTCAATTGCTCAAGGCTGGGGTTGCTTTTCCTCATAGTATTAACAACCTCTTCAAGAGGCATCTCAAAGATTGCAGGTGGAAATTCTCCTTCAACAGAAAATGTTGCAGAAGATTCAGCTATTCCGGTTTTTGTTATAAGAGTTTCATAAGAAACCCTCAGTGCGCTCTGAGCTTTCTTCAGTTCTATTCTGGCATTTTCCAGATTTAACCTTGAGATCAATGTGTCAAGTTCACTTGCGTTTCCCACCGCATGAGTAACGACAGCCACGCGATGTGTTTCATCGGCCAGAGATACACCTTCTGTAGCAATCTCGACATTTTTTTGTGCCAGAAGAGAGTTATAAAAGAGGATCGTGACATCAGCCTTGATTTTCATCTTTTCCTGATAGTGCTTACAGAGCAGTGTGCGCTGATGGGCTTTTGCGAGCTTAATTCCGTTATAAATCTTTCCCTGGGCATATATCGGCTGAGCTACAGAAACAGTTGCAGAAGCAGTGTTGGAAGGGACTTGCATTAATTCGCCCAGAAAGACTGCCGATTTACGCATCAACGCTCCAGCATCACTCATTAGTTCAGAAGACAGTACGCCTGTTAATGAGTCAGAGATCACATGCTGAATAGATGAATTAAGGTTGTTTTGATCGATATAATTGTAATAGTAATAAGGGTTTGAGTGAGTTATGTTAACAGACGAAGAGACCTTCGGCATTGCATCACTCATCGTAATTTGCACAACCATGTCAGCATTTTCGATCTCAAGCTCTATTGTCCTGAGCAGTCTGGAATTTTTTACCACCACATCAAGTAGCTTTTCAATGGTATAGCTGCGAGCCGACAGACTTACAGCGGCTGCAATCAACACCAAAACTGATGTTTTAATGCGAATAGCATGTTTTAATGATCTGGATTTGCGCACAGTTTAACCCTCAAGGTAAAATTAGTTGTTGCCAAAAGGAGATGTGACCTCAGGACGAGGTAATCATATGTGCAAACATTGTGTACTTAACAGCCTGTTAGTATATTAAATGTTTACCCATTATTATACCTGATTTATACATTCGGGAAAAGATGAAGTGTATTTAGATCTTGTAGCAAAGAAAGGTTTGAGCAATTCGCAGGTGCACCACACCGGTGGAACATCTGTAATTTTTGAAAGCCTTCATGTGCGAGGGATAGGTGCAATTCGCCCTGATCGGGGTGCATGAGCAGGGTTGTACACATTTTGCTGAGTTATTTAGTTAGACAGACTGAAAAGAACAGTTAACATCCTATAACACCTAAGCTTACTTTGTATTAGAATGAATACTATCGAATTGTTTTTATCTAAAATGAAGGAGAACCATCTCCCTCAAGCTGCAATTGATACATTTATTCTCTATTACACTCAGCTTCAGAGTGGAAGTACTGGATTCATTTCAGACCAGGAGATAAAGCCTCTCGATCCCAGAGACATAGATGATTATGCTGATATAGAAAGTTACTCAAAATATGGCCGGGACTTTCTTCGCAAAACGGTTCTTATAAAACTGAATGGCGGGTTAGGCACAACGATGGGACTACAGGGGCCCAAATCTCTTATCCCTGTTAAAAATGGCTTGTCATTTCTTGACATTACAGCCCATCAGATTCAATCAATGAACCATCAAAACGGTTTTTCAACGCCTCTGATACTGATGAATTCTTTTAATACAGAGCAGGAATCCTGCCAGGGGCTTCAGAAGTACCCGGATTTAAAGACCGAAATTCCAAGATCTTTTATTCAGCATATGTTCCCGAAAATTCTGAAATCTAATCTGGCCCCTGCACAATACCCGGAGAATCCACAGCTTGAGTGGAACCCTTCAGGACATGGGGACCTTTATACTTCATTGTCTACATCAGGTACACTAGATAAGCTTTTGAAAGCAGGCTACAGATACGCCTTCGTTTCTAATAT
>CAYLVN010000115.1:0-3061 GCA_964387115.1 uncultured Fibrobacter sp. | reverse complement strand
GAATCTGGATACCAGAACTCTTGGTTATTTTGCGGTAAAAGAGTTTTCTTTTCTTATGGAAGTTACAGACCGAACATGGATGGACCGCAAAGGGGGTCATCTGGCTCGGCATAATAAAGGGTACTTAGTATTGAGAGAAGAGGCACAGTGCCCCCCGGAAGAGCTGAAGCAGTTCAGAGATATCAGCCGTTACTCATTCTTCAACACAAACAACCTCTGGGTCGACCTGCAGGCTTTAAAAGATCTGCTCAAAAGGAAGAATGATATCCTTGAGCTTCCCATGATAAGAAACCTTAAAAAACTCAACCCCCTTGATCCTGACTCTCAGGAAGTTTTTCAGCTTGAGTCAGCTATGGGTACAGCAATTTCTGTATTTAATAATGCTTCTGCTATTCGTGTACCGCGGTCCAGATTCGCCCCTGTGAAAAATTGTGAAGAACTGCTTCTGCTTTGGTCCGACTGTTACCAGCTTACAGATGACTACAGAATCAAATGCAATCCAGTAAACAATTGTTCAAAGCTTACCATCACACTGGATCCGAAGTTTTATTCCAGGCTGGATCTCCTTCAACAACGTTTTCCTTTCGGTGCCCCATCACTGGTTGAATGCAATAATTTAACTATTACAGGCGATGTCCGATTCGGTAAAAATGTAAAAATCAGAGGGAAAATCAATATCTCTAATGAAAAACCAACTCAAGAGGTAATCCCCGATAATACTCTGATTGAAAAAGATATTCTTCTCTAAGTACCTCTGGACTCAAGGATAGTTCTGAAGTATCTTACAATGAGCAGATCTTGGATTCCAGGCTCTCACAGAGCCCATTCAGAAACCGGATCTGTTCAAAAGGGCCATATTCAAAAAAGTAATCTGTTATGTCTTCACGCCTAAGACAATACCTCATAGATGCTTATGAGAACCGGCATTCGCTCTCATTATCCAACAATCTTACTACAGATATTCCGATACAGATCGATGATCAGGATGAGGATGACAAGCTGAATGAGTTCTGCAATATCTTCTGTATTGTGAAATCACGGAACAATTTCAGAATTGAGCTCTCAGGAAATTTTCCAATTACTCAGGAGATAGCCGACTTAGTTGAAATCTACGAGGGAATAGCAGATACGGTACAGGGCAGACTGGTCCTGGAGCTTAATGTTGAACAGGTAGAAGTACTTATGGATCTGGCTGACAGGATCCGGAAAACATCGTTCATGGGACCCGCAATCTGCAATCAAAACTGGCTCCCGATTTCTGCAAGGACAATCAGCTCAATTTATCGTTTTGTGAGAATTATAAAAGAGTACAAAAACACAAAACACTGATCTTTTCCCTGCCTTTAATTTATGCCCGCAATCCGCTCAGTGCATCTGAAATTCTGGTATACGCGATTATCGAACAGTTCTGTTCCTTCAGGAATCTCGATGAATGCATGAAAAAAGATAGTATACATATTCTGCACATTAAAACTAAATCTGGAATTAAATGCAGTGTTGCCGTTTTCCACTCTGGAGGATGCTCCTAACAGTTTCAAAAGGCACCAGTCACCAGTACTGGAAATAGTGTATATATCACTCCCCCCGGCGATCACATTGAGGGCAACATTTTTTTCTGCCGGCCATTTTACCAGTACCGGTTTACCACCAGGCAGAAGCGGTTCATTAGAAGAACCATATGTTAAATAAGCTCTGTTCTTGTTTGCAATTGAAGATTTAATCCGGATTTCTACAACCCTCGGAGTCCCATCCATCCTGAAAAGCGATTCTGTGACTTTTTTTGCGGAGGTCAGCGACTGGAGAAAATCGCGATTAAAAGTCACCCCTACTCCAGACCCTGTCCTCTCTTTCCAACCCGTTGGTGTCTCAATCAGATAGCTTGAGAGTGTTCTCTCATAAAAGCCCCAGAAAGTTCCACTAACCGGCCTGAAAAATTCTCTTATATTTTTCAAAGGAGCCTCATGTGTGCTGTTCTCAAATGGATAATTTCCATACACTCCTGTTTTATACTGTTCTGCGACCTCTTTCTGCCATTTTGAATTCAAAGATTTTTCAATGGTACTGGATGCAGCAGTGCTGACAATATCCAGAGGTCTAACCAACAACGTTTTTATTGAAGGAGAGATTTCTGAAGGAAGTGCATCAAGATAAGTTCGGGCATAACTATAACAAGCACAGAGCGGATCACTTTCTCTGCCAGTAAAAACTTCAAGCGCATTTTTCCCGTTTTCATCAACAACTTTTAATAAACTTAAAGACAGATCATTGATTCTGCTTTTGTAATTCTCCAGGCTTTTTAAACCCTCTTTTGACTTTGTAAAAGTTCTTAACGGATTTAGAAACCGATTGTAGTCCTCAATTCTCAGAGAATCGTCGGAATTAGAGTCTGGTTTGATAAGTTTTGGGACGACAGTGCCGATTTTACCGACAATTTTTGAATTTAGAAGTGGAGCTGAAACGTTCTGAACTTCAATATTATTCTTTAAGAGAGTGCACTCTGATATCTTATTCAGAAGGAGAGACAGTTCTGAATTCTCCGCGGATAATGATTTCAGTAACTCAGCTGCATGGGTCAAATCTTTGGTTTCTTCATATTCAATCGAACCAAGGAATCTGAGCCATTGATGCTTAGAATCTTGAAGGTAAGCAGATAATAATCCTGATCTGAGAGTTTTGGGATCCAACGCATACGATTCTTCATCCTTTCCGGCAACCCAGTCTCTTTTGAAAAGGTTACCAGATGTATTACTAATCCGATCCAGTATGTATTTCTCAAAGCCCTCTGCTGTATATATCACGCTTATGGATTGAGAAGAGCGCAGAAGAACGGGTCTTGAAGGCAACAAGTTCTCCAGCTTTAAAGCAGGTAATTCCTGCAGCAGATCACATATGACTTTTTGATACAATGCATCAGGGCCGGGTATGTGGAGAATACATTTGCGTGCTGTTGCGACAAGCTGGCGATTTTGCTGAAATGGCAGGGCCTCATTCTTTTTCAAGTAGTAAAGAAATGTACTGATGTTGTTATTAAGTATTGTTTCCAGGCCTGGAGGCAGGCTTG
>CAYLVN010000114.1:0-9215 GCA_964387115.1 uncultured Fibrobacter sp. | reverse complement strand
TCCGCAAAGCGGAGCCTCGTCAGGCTCGAAATTTTCGGTGGTAATAGCCGCGCGCAACGAAGAGAAAAATCTCCCGTTTTGTCTGGATAGTGTTTTAAAACAGAGCATCGATTCAGAAAGGTACGAAGTCATTGTTGTGAACGACCGCTCCAGCGATCGAACCGCTGAGATTGTCAATGATTATTCTTCCCGTTTCTCAAATTTAACACTTATCAATATCAAGGAGACCCCTGCCGGTATTTCTCCCAAAAAACATGCGGTATGCAGGGGAATAGAGGTTTCCAAAAATGAAATAGTCGTATTTACAGATGCAGACTGCAGGGTTCCTGAAACGTGGCTTGAATCAATTGACCGGAATTTTTCTCCTGAGACCGGGCTCCTTCAGGGGATCACCACCTATGAGCGTCCGCCGGAGATGAATGAACTGTTTTTCGGACTGCAGGCAATTGATTTTCTGTCACATGGAATCGTTGCCGCTGGTGGAATCGGCATAAACATGCCGGTAAACTCCAATGCGAATAATCTGGCCTTCAGGCGAGTTGCTTTCGAGGATTGCGGAGGGTATGGCAAGGGTGCTTCTGTGGTATCAGGTGATGATGATCTGCTGCTGCAGAAGATATGGAGAAGCGGCAAATGGAAAGTAAGGTTCATGGGTGACCTGAAAGGCGCTGTGGTTACAGCACCTACTGCAACTTTACGGGGAGTATTCGAACAGCGTAAAAGATGGGGTTCAAAGACAGTTTACTACAATTTCAAACAGGTGATTTTCTTATCCCTGATATTCATTTTTTATCTGAGCCTGCCTCTTTCCCTGCTTTGGGGATTCTTTGACAGCAGGTTCTTTGCAGTTTTTGGTGCGCTGATATTGATAAAATCAGCAGGTGAGATGATTCTGATGTTTCCGGGCACCCGTATCTTCGGTAAAACTGAACTGCGAAAATTCATTCTTCCAGGCTCAATTATTCAGCTTCCTGTTGTTCTGGCTGCGGTGCTGTCAGGTGTTTTCGGCAGATTCAGATGGAAAGATCAGAACTTTACCCGTACAGTAACCGATCCGGCGGGTAACTGACTGAACAGATCTTGATGCAGCACTAATTTTTCGATATTCTTATGTATCTGGCAATGCTGTTTTCTGCCGAGATGCGCCAGGAGTAACCGTTTGTCGATAATGTGTAAAGAAAGTTCTGAAAAGTCTGAGAATCGAACTCTTCATGTGTAAGCACCATAAGCTGCGGGTTAAAATGTTTTTGTGCCTCAAGCAGATCTTCAGATGTGTAAAGTGCCTGAATCCCGATGCATCTTAAGCCGGTTGCGAAATTGAGCTGCCCCAGTCTTCCTGCGTAGTAAATATCTGAAGCAGATAACTGCTCTTTCAGTTCTGTAAAGTAATCATCTCTGCTGTCAATGGGTTTTGTTGAAAGAATCCGCTCGTAGTATCTGTGAGGGTATATTACCGGAGCGGCAATTAAAAGCATTATAAGAGAAATCCCGGCAGGCTTTAGATATGAGTTTTCGGTACCTGTAAGACTGCTGAGAAGAGAAGTGGCTGTTTTAAAGAGAAAAGAGATACCGTATGCGTAAAGAAACGGTAAAAATGGGCTGAAATACCTGACTCCTCCCCATCCGTACATCTTCGAAGCATAGGCACAGGCAACAAAAGTGAATGCAAAAGAGAGAGCGATAAACCCGTTGTAGAAGCGTTGTCTACTGAATGCCGCGATGACACAGAAAAGCATGGGAATGATATTGAGGCCGTGTTCCTGAGAGCTGAGGAGGCCAAAAAAAGTCAGCATTCCCTGCCGTATTGATGTAAAGAAATACCCGACACCATGCATCCCGATGAATTCCTTAAGCGTGTAGGTCGCGGGGTCGGTCTGTGTCGCGCGAAGCAATCCTCCTGATCCGGCAATATGGAAAGGATTACCAAATTGTAAATATGAGCGGATCAGCCAGGGTGAGATCACAATAAAAAAGATCATTAAAGAAATTAACAGGTAGTAAAGCCGTATCCTTTTTTTTCTCCAGAGAAATAAGGCGTAAATAACAAGCGAAGGCACAAAAATGATTCCATTAGGTCTCACCAGGTAAAGAATGCCCATGAGAATTCCAGTCAGGATCCACCACTTCAGTTTTCCCGGATCAATTTTTATCGATACTAAAATTATAGAGGCGAGAATAACTCCAAAAAGACCTTCTGTGTATACTTCTGAACTGTACATCAGCTGTAGAAGAGAGAATGTTGTCAGGAAATAAACTGTCAGGGCGGTTGCTCTTCCATACCTGCACCGCACTGTATAATAAATCAGTAAACCGAAGAGAAGAAAGATTGAAGCAACGACCTGGAGAGCGACAGTATATGAGATACCAGAAACGGAGAAGGCAGAGGCAATTATCAAAGAGAGCGCCGGATACCGGAAATCATCAGGACGGGGGATGGCGTAGGGTTTTAAAAAAGGGTATTCAAGCCATCTGGTGGTAAATCCGTTTCCACGTGCTATCTCAGATGCTACCGACATCCAGGAGCCTTCGTCACCATAAGGGATGATCTTCTGATCTATTCTTTCTCTGAGCAGATGAATTCCGGATAAGAAGATGGCTGCAAGGAGAAGAATCTCCAGAATATGTGATGTTCTGATTCTGATGTTATCGCCGTTCATACTGAAATCCAATTGTAACATATGTCGATGCCTGTATGCACAGAAAAAAACGTGGTATTAAAGCCATATGGAATATATTATTATCAGGTGAATAATGCAGCGGTGGCAGACACGGCATCGTGCAGCACTAAACAAGGTAGAATTGCAAAGAATTACATGGTAAAGAATTTCCACAACAGTGAATTTGAATCCATAGATGAACTTGCCGGATTGAAGGCCTCAGGAAAGAAATCAATAAGTGTGGTGATTCCTGCTCTTAATGAGGAAGCGACAATCGGCCCTATAGTAACCTGTATACGGCAGCACTTTGTGGAAGAGTACGGGCTTGTTGATGAAATAGTTGTCATGGATGGAATGTCGGAGGACCAGACGGTTCAAAGGGCCACAGATGCAGGTGCCTCTGTCTTTAACAATGAGAATGCCGGTCCTGAGATCCCTCTTGGGGGTAAAGGCGTCTCGTTGTGGAAATCTCAATTTGTTACCAGTGGTGACATCGTGATATTTATCGATTCGGATATTACCGATTTTGACCGGCGCTTTATCTGCGGGCTCGTCGGACCTCTTCTGCGGCATGATGAACTATCCTTTGTAAAAGCTTATTACAGAAGACCTCTGATTATGAGCTCCGGTGTCTACGGAGATCAGGGAGGCAGGATAACCGAAATTCTGGTTCGTCCGCTCCTCAATGCCCTCATTTCTCCACTTGCAGGCTTCTATCAGCCGCTCTCCGGTGAATACTCCATAAGGAGGACGCTTATGGAGGAACTTCCGTTCTGGTCCGGATACGGGGTGGAAATCGGGCTTCTTATGGATGTATTCTTTTCGTATGGACTCTCCTGTATTGCACAGGTCGATATGGATATCCGATGTCACCGGAACAGAAATGTCGGGGAGCTCGGGAAAACCTCTTTTTCAATACTGCAGGTGATCTTCTCAAAACTCAAACGACAGGGTATAATTGATCTCAAGGAATTAAATCAGACTTTTCTTTCTGTTAATGAGGGCAGATTCGAAGAGTTCATTGGAAATGAAATAGAACTGCCAGCCAGAAAAACAATTTTTCAGAAAGTTTGCGATGGATAATCTCAACAACTTTTCCATTCCTCTGCTGTCGGGCCTGATCTTTATTCTGCTTGCAATATTGATATTTCTGAGGGGGTTCAGGATGCCGTCTGATTTTAACAAAAGAGAAAAGAAAAGAAGTTATCTTCGAAAGCGTTTGAAGATAGTCGAAGATGAAAAACTGGTCTGGGATGAGGAACAGGGTCTGGAAGATGAAGGGATCAGGTAAGCTGGATAAAAACGTTTGCCTTCTCGAATTCATCTTCGATACTGTCAAAAAGAGTGGGAAGAGGGACATTTTCCAGCCCGAGATTTTTCCAGACGTTTTCAGCCATCACCGGAATTTTTGTATCTCCTCCATTGCCGAAATCCAGCGCTCTTACGAATATATCAGCACAGTGTACTATGGCGGTTGTCATGTAATGATCTCGTGAAGTTGAGGGGTTGTGGTGATATTTGATCGCGTTTTGAAGGCTTTTAGGCAGATTCCAGCGTTCTGCCAGCATTCCGCCGATCTCCTCATGGGTTATGTTGAAAAGCTTCTTTTCACTTTCGTAAAAAAGTAAACTCTGCTGTCTGCTCAGAGAAAATGCTTCCTTGAAATCTTCAGGAAGATACTGGCAGAGGATCACTTTCCCCATGTCATGGATAAGTCCGGCGATAAAGCATTCTTCCTTATCCTTGTTGCCCAGAAACTTTGCAATCGATTGTGAAGCCGCACCGCAGGCAATAGAGTGCAGCCAGAACTGTTCAAAATCGAAGTCGGCCACATCTGTGGTACGTTTTCTACTGAAAATGTCTAAAATTGATGCTGTCAGTACGATATTTTTAACAGTTGAGAATCCGAGAATGACAATGGCATGGGTGATTGTGCTGATTCGCCCTGGAAACCCGTAGAAAGCAGAATTGACAAGTTTGAGAACTTTTGAAGCAAGGGCCTGATCGGTAGTTATGGCCTTTCCGATTTCTTCCGCTGAGGTTTTAGGGTTTTGAAGCAGGCGTGTGATCCGTTCGATTACCGTAGGTAAAGTAGGAATCGAGGAGATACTTTCAAGAGTCTTCTGCAGGTCTTTCAGTGCCACTGCTGATCCTATCTGCTCTTCTGAAGCCGGTATTGATAAACTGTGACAAACAGTTTTTTCATTATGGGATTATTGATTACGTTTGAGAATTTTACCATCAACTGGTTTTTAAGTTCATCAGGTGATATGGATACTGTGTTTTTTTTCTCCGGGGATTCCTCTTCCCCTTCGACATACACAAAAGTAATTCCCCAGTTTGTCAGCCTTCGACCCAGAGCAGGGGACAGCTTTGTGCCCTTGGTGAGGAGTATGTTGCCGGAGGAGCCGCATACTTCACGGGAGAGAACCATTTCGTCGCTAACTTCACAAACAGCTATTTTTTTCATGGTATTTTACCGATTCTGTCTGTATTATACATACTCTTTTCATAAGTATCAATCTATTTATTTGACTGTTCAGGTTTCAAGGTGTTTGTGTACAGTTCCGCTCAAGGAGAGCTTTTTCCTGCCCTGATCCGGCCGCAGCGGAAAATGAATTTTTAGAGGTGCCCTGAAGATACTATAGACGTCTGCAAAAAACCATGGACAAATTGATGCTTCTTTTTTATACTCTGATGTGATAAAGGTTTATATGCTGCCTCGCCAATGCGGAATTATAATGTTAAAAACCTGTATCTTAACTTTAATCTTTACTGTTTCCATATCTGCACAGAGCCTTATTGAGCAGATTGGCTGGAAAGGTGCAGATGCCGGTATTATTACAGGGCTTGCAATTACCCTGTTTTGTGGACTGGGACTTCTGCTTGGGGTTTATCTCAAATCACAGGCAAAGTTAAAAGCCGACCAGAAAGAACTGGATAACAATCTCTTTAAGCAGTACTGTAAAAAAACGGAAATCAACGAAGTTGAGATAGCCCGAGTTCTGGAACTGCTTAATAAAGAGACGTCTATACCGCCGCACATTATCTTCCAATCAATTACTCTCTTTGAGAGGTGTATTGATGCTGAAGTAAAACGTCTGGCCGGAAATGGACTGAATCAGGAACAGATTGATCAGGAGGATAATCTTCTTTCAAGTATTCGGAAAAAACTCGGCTATTCATATCTTCCGCTGGAACATCCGCTGGTATCCACCAGAAACCTTGAAATCGGGCTGAGGCTTTCAGTTTTTGGAAAAGACAACCCGAATCCTGTTATCCATAAGGCAAGAGTAGTTCATAACAGTGAGTTTTTTTTCAGGATTCAGTATGATTCTGATTCCGAGGAATTTATCAGGTTTGAACCGGGGCAGAACCTCAGGCTGGGATTTTCCAGACAGAACGATGGAGTGTATGGAATTCCTGTTACTGTTTTGCGTATTGAGGATCAATCCTCCATTGACCTGTGCCATTCCATGGATATCAGAAGAAATCAGCTGAGGCAGTATGTAAGAGTGGATGTCAGTCTGCCGCTGAGGTTCAGGCTGATAAAAACAGAGAGTGAAGAAAACAGGGCTCTTTACTTAGGACAACTTGTCAAGGTTAAAATGTCGGATTTAAGCGGCGGCGGATTGAGCTTTAATTACGAAAAGCCGATGATCCCCGGGGACCTGATTTCCATGAGCTTTCAATTGTCAGATTCAGCTCTTGCCGGTATTTCCGGAAAGGTACTCAGGGTCAGTATCAGGGAGGGTAAAACAGAAACATTTTACAGACATCATATTCAGTTTATAAATATCGAGCAGAGAAACCGTGATAAAATCATCAAGTATGTATTCGAGAAACAGCGTCAGGCAAATCAGTGGCGCTGAAAAAAACGGGGCAGGTATGAACTCTAATTCTGTCAAGACTTCCTTTGAGAGGGGTGGTGTTACTTTCAGGATCATTATCGCCTGTGCGACCCTTATTCTTATTGGCTGCGCAATTTTTTTAGTGCTGAGAAACTATCAGCAGAAACAGCAGGTATATCACAGAAAAGTAATTTCCATAAGTGAATACGGTCTTTTTCAAGCTTTGCAAAAAATAGGAGAACAGCCGTCCTGGACCGAAGGAATTGGCAAAACCCCCTATGAGGACGGGTGGTATGAGGTGGAGACCAGCCAATTTTTAAGTGCCGACACTCTTTTCCTGACCATTAAATCCAAAGGATATTTAAAGTCTGTTTCAGGCACAAAAGAGTGTGTCTTGAGACTGGATCTTTCCGGCGGCGATTCCACCTGGATAAGACACAGCATGCACTGAGATTTTCTCACAGGACACCCTTTTTAGAAATTGAAATTCCCTTTTTCCTGAGTCTATACTATATAATGGGCCATGTAAGTCTTTTAATTCATTTATATAGGGGTGTCTTGAACGGGTTTTTTTTTAAGCTTTTTTATATTGACAAACATGGGATTGTTTGATAGATATTAAGATGTAAGTTATTATAATACATTAGTTAGAACAGACAGTTAAATCAGTTTGTTAAGTGATCAAATATAGCGGGCTTATTTTTAAGGGCAATACTGGATGAATCTGCTCAGAAAATTGAAGAAAGAGAATGCGACCGTCGGTCTGGACATAGGTCACCATTCCATCAAACTGGTTAAACTGATGCATAGAAAAGACGGATTTGTCCTTGAAGCAACCGGTATTAAAGAACTTCCGCCGGGAGTTATTGAGGGAAGCGATATCAAGGAAAGAGACCAGCTTATTGATGCGATAACAACGCTGGTCAATCAATGTGATCCCTCCATTATTGAGGTTGCAATCTCGATGTCCGGACACGGGATCATCTCCGATAAGTTCAATTTCAAAGTAGATCCCAATGAAAATGCTGAAGAGATGATTTTGTGGGAAGCCGGGCAGAGAAGCCCCTTTGATGTCGACGATATCACCCTTGATTACAAGATTTTACACAGAAATCCGCAGACAAACGAAATCGAAGTGCTTCTGGTCGCTGCAAAGAACCAGATAATGCAGAGCTATATTGATCTTCTGTATGATGCCGGCCTCAAGCCGGTAATAGTTGATGTTGATGCGTTCGCAATAAACAACTGCTATGCGATGGAGTCGGAAGGACTTCAGCAAAACGGCACAACTGCTCTGGTCAATATCGGTCATGACCTGACCAATGTAACATTTGTCAAAAATGGAGTTTATCACTCAACACGCGATATTTCCACGGCAGGGGATTTCTTCAACAAGACTCTCCAGCGCAGCATCGGGCTTACAAATGAAGAGGCGCTGCTTGCAATCAAGGGTCGTACCACCTCCAGCTTTGATACCGCAAAATTCAAACAGGGCATAGAATATGCGGCCGAGGAACTCTCCTCGGGGATAGACCTGGCGTTCTCTTATTTCAAGAGTTCCGAAAAGAATGATTCCATTGAAAAAATTGTCCTTTCCGGAGGGGGGGCATATATACCGAATCTGGTGGAGTTTCTGGAGAAGCGCCATCAGGTCAAAGTACAGATTTCAAATCCCCTCAGTTTTCTTCAGTATGATCCGGGTCTCTTTGGTAATCTTCAGCCGGAGAGTATTGCTGCTCTTCTTACCGTAGCAGTTGGTCTTGCTTTAAGAAAAATCGAGGAATAATGATAGAGCGCATAGAAATAAATCTCCTTCCAGCCGAGTACAGGATTCACAAGAAGTCCATAAAGATCGGCCGGGAGGTGGCATACCCTCTGATAGCACTGGCAGTTGTGGGGATCGGGCTGGCTCTCTGGACCTTGACTCTTCAGAATTCAATAAGCGGGCTGCGGAATGAAGTCGCTGCACTGGACCAGGAGATAAAGCAGAACCGTCCGATACAGAATGAAATCAAGCGTCTCAGGGAAGATAAAATAAAAATTGAAGGAAAAATAAGGGCTCTGGAGAGAATTGATGTAAATCGTGAAAAGTGGGTGCGTATGATGGAGGAGCTTTCTGGAAGAATACCAGACTACACCTGGCTTCTCTCCATAAGGGAAGAAAACAGCACTCCTCCAGTGCTTTACATTGAAGGCCGCACATACTCTTTCCCCGAGGTTGCCAATTATATGACCAGCCTCAAGGAGAGCGATTATGTTTTGAGCGTGGATCTTTCCAACATAGAACAGATTGACTCGAAACAGAAGCTTTACAGATTTTCAATCTCCTGTGCAATAAACCCCGATGCCAGACTTGAGAGCAGCGCACCATCCAATACACTTGCAGCCCGGGGAGGGGTCAGATGAAAATCGACCTCAAAAATCCCCGCATCCGCATCCCGGCACTGCTTATTCTTATAGGTATAGGCGCAATATATCTGTGGGTCCAGCAGCTCTATTTGCCTAATAAGGAAATCATAGCCAAACTTGAGAAGTCCTGCAATGCAAAACAGGATACTCTGCGGACCGTTCTGGCATTGAAACCGCAGCTTAATACAATAAAACTGGAGATTTCCCTGGCACAGAGCAGGCTCGACTCGTTAAAGTCCATATTCCCTGATCAGAAAGAGATCCCCAAACTTATCCGTGAGATCACCAGTGTAGCCAG
>CAYLVN010000113.1:0-9278 GCA_964387115.1 uncultured Fibrobacter sp. | reverse complement strand
AAGTACCAGTGCGCCGACAAGGGCAGAAATGATGGCCGATACTATTCCGCTGCCTATCGAGATGTTAAGAAGATCGAAGAGAAAACCACCGACAAACGCGCCGATCACTCCGACAATAAGGTTTCCGACAAGACCGAAACTCATGCCCTTGTATATCATACCTGCAAGCCATCCGGATACAAGACCAATCAATAGAAAAATAATTAAAGATGTTAAGCTCATAACTCCTCCTTGAAAAGTAGTTGCGAATAAACGCAAGAATGGCAACTTAAAATGTGCCTGTTATTCAAAAAGTAACTCGTAGTATTGCATAATATAGTTTATTTTACATAAGACCCAAGTAGTATCACTAGAAAAGATTGATTACGAAGTGTCGATTAGGTACATTGATTAGGTTATAGTACAGGAGAAACTTTGAGCTCAGATTTCAAGTCTTTTAAAGACTACCGTTGGCGGGATACAGATCTTCTGGCATATAAAGAAGATGGGACCCATTTTAAAGGTGTTACCCGCCAGATCCTTTTTGATGGATCAACAGATCTTTCATGTCAACTCAGATACTTCGAGGTCGCACCCGATGGCCATTCCACTCTGGAACGGCACGAGCATACCCACTTTGTAATGATTATCAGAGGGGCAGGGGAGGTGCTTCTGGGTGATCGTGTACAGCCCGTAAAACCGTTCGATGTTATTACCATCGAATCTCAGACCTGGCATCAGTTCCGGGCCACCTGTGGCGAACCGCTTGGGTTTCTCTGCCTGGTTTCTTCAGAGCGTGACCGTCCTCACCGCCCGGATCAAAAAGAGAGAGAACAATTACTTAATAATTTGTCTATTAACGATTTCCTGAGGTTTTAAAAAATGAAGATCAATCGTAAACTTGGATTTGAAACGAAGATGGTTCATGCGGGACATACACCCGATTCCCAGACCGGCTCAAGGGCGGTTCCCATCTACCAGACAACATCATATGTTTTTAATGATGCCGACCATGCTGCCAGACTCTTTGAATTGAACCAGAACGGCCATATCTATACCCGTATCAGTAACCCGACAACCGCGGTTCTTGAAGAACGGATCGCAGCACTCGAGGGTGCAGTCGGGGCGGTGGCGGTTTCAAGCGGAATGGCTGCCCAGATGGCAGTGTTTATGACGCTTCTGCAGCCGGGTGACCAGATAGTCGCTTCCTCACACCTTTACGGCGGCTCAGTCGTACAGCTCTCTCATCTGTTAAAAAAGATGAACATATCAGTCAGGTTTGTGGACCCGTCCAGTCTGGAAAACTGGGAGGCCGCAATCACTCCTCAGACAAAGGCTCTTTACGGAGAGACAATTGGAAATCCCTCCGGAAGCATACTTGACATAGAAAACATCTCTGCCCTGGGAAAGAGAAGAGGCATACCTCTTATTGTAGACAATACATTCGCCACCCCTTTTCTCTGCCGGCCCTTTGAATTCGGAGCATCTCTCGTAGTGTCATCGGCAACCAAATTTTTAGGCGGACACGGCAACAGTATCGGGGGAGTGGTGCTTGACAGCGGAAATTTCGATTTCTCCGATTTCCCTGCCGTGGCCGATGCATCACCGGCATTTCATGATCTCAAATTCCTGGAAAAATTCGGAAAACTCGGTTTTCTGGCGAAGCTAAGAAGCGAAATGGTGCGTGATGTGGGATTCTGCATATCACCCATAAACTCATTTCTTCTTATCCAGGGACTCGAGACTCTTTCTCTGCGCATGGAAAGACACGTGCAGAACGCAAAAACGGTGGCATCATTTCTGGAGAACCATAAGAAGGTAGCTTATGTAAACTATGCCGGCCTGAAAAGCAGCCCATATCATGATCTGTGCAGTAAGTATCTGCCGCTTGGACCGGGAGCGATCTTCTCTTTCGGTCTGAAGTCAAGTAACGGTAAGGATGTGCGCGATATGGGGAAGACTCTTATCAGCAGGCTTCAGATTTTCAGCCACCTTGCCAATGTTGGTGATGTCCACAGCCTCATTATTCATCCTGCCTCCACAACTCATCAGCAGTTGAGTGATCAGGAACTCAGGGATGCAGGAATCGGCCCGGAGGTAATCAGGCTTTCTATCGGCCTCGAAACGATCAATGATCTTCTCTGGGATCTGGAACAGGCTCTGGACGCCGCCTGAAACTCTAAAGAGCAGGCAAAAAGCCTGCTCTACATCTCTTCAATGGTTTCTATCCCAAGCAGCCAGAGACATTTACCGAGAACTGCCCTGAAAGCCTCTACAAGTTTGAGCCTGAAGCTTTCTTCATTACTCCCGATAACCTGGCAGGCGTGGTAGAATTCATTAAACCCCTGAGCAAGATCAAAAGCGTAGTTGGCTATCACAGATGGAGAAAGCTTATCCTGAGCATAAGCAACTGTCTGAGGAAAAGAGTAAAGACTCTTTAACAGTCTGGTCTCCGGTTCAGTCGGATTTCCTGACGCAGTATTGCTGCCCGGGGCCCCGGCCTTGCGTAAAATCGAGGATGCTCTCGCGTAGCTATACAGAAGGTAAGGGCCGGTATCCCCTTCAAAGCTTATCGCCTTTTTAGGATCAAAGAGCATGTTTTTAGATACATCAATCTTCAAAAGAGTGTACTTGATGGCTGAGAGGGCGATCTTAAGGCTCCTGTCGGCCATTTCCTCATCTGTAAGCTCATAGCGCTCTTTGAGTTCTGCTGCGGCAAGCTTTCTTGTCTCCTCAATCAGATCATCAGCATCAACAACCGTTCCTTCACGCGATTTCATCCTTCCTTCAGGAAGTTCCACCATCCCGTAAGAAAGGTGTTTCATTTTGTCGGCGATCGGGTACCCGAGTTTGCGGAAGATCGCGATAAGGACCGCAAAGTGATACTCCTGCTCATTTCCTACTACGTAGATCGATTTGTCGTAATGGTATTCCTGATCTTTCAGGACCGCAAGATACAGGTCCTGCACGATGTAAACCGAAGTTCCGTTCGGCCTTAGAAGCACCTTCTCACCAAGCTTCTGGTCATCGAGGTTAACGATAACTGCATTGTCTTCACGACGCGAAAATACATCTCTCTGCAGACCCTCATTCACTATCTCTTTACCTGATTTGTAAATGAGACTCTCGTAGTATTCTTTGTCAAAAGAGATGCCGAAAAGTTTATATGTCTGATGGAATCCGCTCAGGGCCCACCCGTTCATCTTTTCCCATAGTTCAACAGTTTCCCTGTCTCCTGCCTCCCAGTCTTGAAGCATCGATTGTGCTTTCTGATTCCAGGAATCGTCCTGGGCGGCCTTTTTACTGAACAAGACATAGAAATCGCCCACGAAGTGGTCCGACTTCTTTCCAGCCTGTTCTGGAGACTTCCCTTCACCAAAATCGCGGTAGGCAAGCATCGATTTACAGATATGAACGCCGCGGTCGTTGTTTATGGATGTCCGGGTGACCTGGTTTCCGCTGAATGAGAGAATCCTTGCCACACTCTCACCCAGAGAAATATTTCTGAGGTGGCCAAGATGAAGAGGCTTGTTTGTGTTTGGAGATGCAAACTCCACTACTATTTTCATCCCCATTTTTCCTTTGCCGTAATCCGGGGTGCCGGCAAGTGAAAAAACCTGTTCTGCCAGGACTTTCTTATTTACATAGAAATTGAGATAGCCGCTGATCGGCTTTACACTCTCAAGCTGGGAAGGAAGCTTGAGCTTTGCTGCAAGCTCCTGGGCAATGGCCGGTGGAGCCTTACGCATAGCCCGGGCCAGGGGAAAACAGGGGAATGCATAATCACCCATCTGTTCTGAAGGTGGAATTTCGATGAGCTTTTCGATTTCAACGGGACTCATTTTACCAGCAAGCTCTGCTGAGAGTAAATCTACAATTATGTTCTTCACGCTGTATCCTTTTAATAAAATCAAGTGAATGACTATTGTAAACCGGTTGCCTGAGTAACTGTCATCTCAAGCATTTCAAAGACCTCTTTCTCAAGGTATTTCTGAAGAGGGGTGCGGAACCTCTGAAAATGCTCCAGTGCTTCCATGTTATTGTTCTTTTCAAGCATTCCATATATCTGAATAATTTCCTGCTGCGCCCGGTCCCTGTTTTTCCTGATGTTCTCATCTTCGGATGACAGGACGGACTGGGGAGCCGCCGTATTTGGCTCCTGTTTTACAGCCACATAGGTGATCGTCGATGACGATTCGATTTTTTCGGGGTTTTCTATTGTCAATTGAAGGATTTCGTAGGCATCTTTTCTCAGGAACTTGTTTAAAAACACCTTTTCCTTGTTGAATCGGCTCTTTGCTTCCTTCTCTTTGTTCTCTTCAAGAAGAGTGTATAAATCAATAGATATCTGTAATGCGCGGTCCTGGTCCTTTTGGATGGCAAGCATTTTTGCATAAAGGATGCTGTCCTGGCGGGCTTTCTCCATCTGCTCTATTCTGATCCGTACCTGCTCTATTTCAGCTATGCTGTCAAGCTTGTGCTGAGCCTTCTTTTTGGCTATGCTTAATATGTCATCAAAAGCCACATCCTGAGATCCTTCAAGATCTTCCAACTGACCGATTTCCTTGCTCATACGGGTGTTATCCGGCGAGGAAACACTCAGAATCGCCTCATCTACAAGAGCGACCTTGTCTCTGGAGACTCCACAGGGCTTAAGTACAGTCTGCATATAATTATCTGCAGATTTGATCCCTTCAAGGTTCAGAATATTGAGGTTGATATGCACAAGAGAATCTTCTTTTGCAGACAGCCTTTTTGTTGCCCGATCGATTTTCTCTGAGAGCCAGGATGATTCCGTTTGTGAAAGATGCGCTTTTACATTGTTGTAACGCATGGTGGCCGAATTGATCTGAGTCCGGGCGACACTGAAACTGTTTTTTGCTATGTATCTGCCTGCAGAGTCTATCTCGGCCTCTATTACAGGTTTTTCAGTTCCGGCAAGTGACAGACCGACTACACTGTTCTCGATGCTTGCGTATTTGCTGTCTGAGATAGAGAGGTAAGCCTTGTTACGCAGACAGTATCCAAGTTCCTCTTTTGCTTTATCCAGGTTCCTGTTCATCAGGTTTACCTCAATTGAGAAGAGCACCTCTCTGGATATGGCTCTCCATCTTTTATTGAAAGATGACGCCACCTCATTTGCCTTTGAGACATCAAGCCTGTCCATCAGGGTATGAATCCGTTTAAGACTGGCAAAATCGGGCCTTGATTTTCCCACTTCTGCATTGAACCTGAGTATAAGCTTGTTTATATCCTGCTGCCCCTTCTGCATCTGCTGCAGTACCAGATCCCTCTCCTCAAGGTAAATCTGTGCTTCAAGTTCGCCCACTTTCCATATAATATACCGCTCGTTAGGATCCCCTTTGGCCATTTCCCTTAACCGACGGGCGATCCTCTTTGATTCATCAATTGCCTCTTTCTGCCTGAAGCCTACACCAGCCATGCCCGCAGCTTCAGCCAGTACATAGAACGCACGGCCTATCTGGCTGTCGATTAAATCCTTTGCCAGATACTTTTTGTTATCGGCGGAAAAGGATATGCTTGTTCCGGTGAAAAGTAACAGAAGAAGAGTAGAAATGATCTTAAGTTCAGGAGATTTCATTTTTGTTTTTAGAATCTTTATAATAGCTGACTTATGCACCAGGATCAGGACGCATAGCACTTATCCCTTGTGCAGAAAGACTATCACAAATCTTGAGGTATCCTTCCTGGGTTATAAGTCAGGTTCTACGGGTAACTCTAAAATTTTTTTTCAGCTGTGGCCGGCTGCGAATTTTATGTGCTGACGTTGAACTTGAGCAACCCGGCTTGAAAGCTGAATATATAGAAGTACCCCTAATAAAGTAATTTCCTTTATTTTGGAAGCCAATAAAATTCTATGCTCGGGGGATCTGCTGGACTGGAAAACAACAATCACAAATTTTATTTTATCAACAATCAAAATATCAACCGCAGCGATAACGTAATCTGCAATAAATGAATCACTTAAGAGCTAAACTGGACTCTATATACCAAAGGTATCATCACCCGGATTACCTTACAATGGATCCCTTGCTCTGTGTACATGACTTCAAAACACGTCAGGACCGGGAAGCCGGTGGCCTGATTGCCTCTGTACTGGCTTACGGACGAGCAGAGATCATTATCAAAGACTGCAACTGGATCTTTCAGAAGACAGAATGGAAGATTACAGACTTCATCAATTTAACAAGCTTCAAAGAAAAACAGAAGTTCTTCGAAAGCTTTAAACATCGCTTCAATGATGGACTCGACATGTCTTTGCTCACAGAAAGCCTTAAACAGATTCTCCGAAATTATAAAAATCTGGAAAACCTGTTTGCGGAGCCATTTAAAGAGAATGAACTCACGATCAGGAGCGCACTCCACCACTTCTCCAACACTATACGGAAGCAGGGCGCTGCTATAGCGGGTTTTCAAAAGAAAAGCTTCGATTACCTCTTTCCCTCACCGGAATCCGGAAGTGCATGCAAAAGGCTTAACATGTTTCTTCGCTGGATGGTAAGGGAAAATGACTCTATTGATTTTGGCCTCTGGAAAAAAGTTCCGGCATCAAAGTTGATTATTCCGGTAGACACCCATGTCGCGGCTCTTTCAAGAAAAATGGGATTGACCACTCGAAAAGCCGCTGACTGGAAAATGGCAGAAGAGATAACCGGTAACCTGCGCCGGATAAATCCTGAAGATCCTGTCCGGTACGATTTTTCTCTTTGCAGGGCCGGAATGATCGATTTCAGGAAGGATGCAGCATGAGTGACAGTTCTGATAGTAAAAAACAGCACAGATTTAAAGGCCTTTCCATAAATTCCGGAACGGTTAACGGGAAAGTATGCCTCTATTCCGCTGAACGCCATAAAGCCATACCTCAATACTCTTTACCAACAGAATCATCGGTAGAACAGGAACTGAAGCGTTTTGATGAAGTTCTGGTTCAGTGCTCGCTTGAACTTAACCGTATTGCATCTGATGTTTCCGAGAAAATCGGCAGGACAGAAGCCGAAATTTTCCTGGTACAAATACATATCATGAATGATCCCAAACTTCTGGCATCACTCAGAAAAGAAGTGGTTGAGGCCCGGAAAAATATTGAATGGGCAATCTCTGATGTGCTCAGTAATTACGAGGAAAGGTTCGCAAATTTTGACAATCAGTACCTGCGTGAACGCTCCTCAGATATAGGCGAGATAAGAAGAAGACTCCTGAGCAGAATCAGCAACAAAAAGAGCGGTTTTATCTGTGAAGGGCAGTCAAACTGTATGCAGGGGGAAAACAGAATTATCGTGGCTGAAGAGCTTACTCCTGATATGGTTGTCAATATGAACCTGGAGAGAGTGCTGGGGTTTGTCACCGAACGTGGCGGAATCACCTCTCATGCAGCGATACTGGCCCGGGCACTGGGAATCCCGGCAGTTTCCGGGATTCCAGGTATTATGGACATTGTCCGTTGTGGTGATCAGCTGCTTATAGATGGAGATAACGGCGATGTATTTGTGAACCCCGATTCACAGCTTACTGCATTGCTTGTTCCTGTTGATCCGGTCCAGTCAGAGACTGTTCGTGTTTTAGGCTCTCCTGCCGGCACAGAAGTCCTTGCAAACGCAAGCACAATAGAAGATGTAAAGAGCGCACTCAGTGTCGGTTCCGATGGAATAGGATTGTTCCGTACCGAAATACTGTTCATAAAAGCTGACCGCCTGCTCAACGAGGAAGAACAGTACAGCTATTACCGTCAGATTGTCAGATTGATGAGGGGTAAACCTGTTACATTCAGAATGCTGGATGTGGGTGGAGACAAAACCCTGCCTTTCCTGCGGATGAGAAAAGAATCCAACCCCTACCTTGGATGGCGGGGCGCAAGATTTCTCCTGGGCAGCCCTGAATTTTTCAGCCTCCAGATAAAAGCGCTGGGCAGGCTCAGCACTGAAGCCGACGTAAAAATTCTCTTTCCGATGGTGATCGATGCGGCTCAGCAGAAAGAGCTGCTTGAATTTTCACATAAGGCGCTGTCTGAAACAGAATGTGATATGTCAAGAATTAAATTTGGCGCCATGTTTGAAGTTCCCAGCGCATTCCTTCAGGCTTCCCAGATTCTTGATCTGGTTGATTTCGGCAGTATCGGTTCAAACGACCTGATACAGTATCTCTTTGCTATTGACAGGACAAACGAACTTGTCAGCCAGGATTATAATCCTGATCATCCTGTCCTCTGGAGTATGTTAAAAATGCTGAGCGAATCGGCTCAGAAACTATCAAAGCCGCTTTCAATCTGCGGAGAGATGGCAGGGCGCGAGGGAATGCCAAAAAGGCTTCTTGACGTTGGAATCAGGTCCATGAGTGTCGCCCCGAGACTTATTTCCCGTGTCAGAAACGAACTGGCCAGATACGCCGGGGTGCTTGCCTGAAAATTGCGGTTTTTTTTGACTCAGGCTGCTTTTCTTTTATTCAGGGCTACCGAATTTCCCGCACAAAGCTCTTTTATGGTATTATACATCTCCCAAGCAGAAACATAAAAGAGTCTGTAATTTTCTCCGTCATTATACCTGCTCTCAAGATAATTCCAGAGCTGTGAGAGTCCGTTTTCAGAGAAGAGATATCGGATTGTATGGTCGATTGCCCCATGAGTGAAGAGCTTTATGAAAAGATGGTTAGCCTGACCCGGAATACTCACTGCGGTTTTGACCCAGAGATCTGCTCTTGCTTCTGTAAATCTTGACGTTATGCTGAGGGACCCGTTTTCAATTGCCGGTTCTTCCAGTTTAAAGCCAGGGGACCCTGAATCAGGAGCAGGTCTTCCTCTGACCAGACATCTCTTTGAGCGCAATACCCCAGCTTGTGTGCCCCGGGTTTACAGGAAATGTCTGAGGCGAAATAGATGCTGTTGACATTTGAGGGCTGTGTAACATAGGAGGCATAAGGATAAGTGAAATCGGCATAACAGCCGCTCTCTTTAAGTATGGGAATCTCATTGTCAACACCACACCACCTCTGGTCGGGACGGGAGTTATTAAGGGCCCCATACCCGTGAATAAACCCGTATTTGATCTGCCCCATCTCATTTTTTCTGAGCAGCCCGTGGTGATAGAACAGAACATCCCTGAACTCATCTATTTTCCTCTTGAAATTCGCGGGCGTATCATGCTGGTGAGAAACAAGCAGCTCCACATCCGCTATACCCTCTTTGCTGAGCCTGGATAAAGAATCCAGAAATTGAGGGTTGTAATCCTCCTCAGAGTAGAAAAAAGTATGCACCGGACTCTTTCCACGCCAGTCTGTATGCTCGC
>CAYLVN010000112.1:0-9309 GCA_964387115.1 uncultured Fibrobacter sp. | reverse complement strand
GATCGAAGCAGATGATGCTTTCTATACAGACGGAAAAGACGAATCCTGGTTTGAGGGTCACATTTTTCCTTTATCAGAATACAGGGCTAACGATGCCTGCAAGATACTTGCTTTCAGGGCCGAAGGAATAAACAAAACTGAGATCAACAGGATAGTAACGGATGATTTCACAAAAGTGATCACTGATAAGGGAACGCTCCTGCAGATCTCAAAAAAAGGTTGTACGAAAGTGTCAGCCTGTGATGTGATTTTGAGAATGGAGAATATCTTCTGGGAGGATACATTCGCATTTGGTGATGATACCAATGATCTGCCGGTATTTAAGATGGCAGGCAACACAATCGCAATGGGTAACGCCAATAAAGAGCTGAAATCGGTATCAAAATGGATAACCGATACAAATGATGATGATGGCGTAGGAAAGGCGATTGAAAAGTATTTACTCAGGGAAATCACCGGACAGATTATTCCCTGACTTATGCATCCGGGAAGTGATTCATAAGTCAGGGAATAAGTGCGCTTCCCTGGTTAAAAAGTACCGGGCAGCTAAGCTGTCGAATTCTATATTGTCTTTGTTAATATTAAATAAATGAACCAGCTGCAAGTTTTTGCAGACCAAATATATTGGTGAACACACCCTTAGAGTATGTTTCAAACCTGACTTATACACACTGGGTCAGGACGAATTACACTTACCCACCCCACGGGTGCATAAGTCAGATAACAGAAAGGACTCACCATGCAGGAAAAAAGAAAATTCCAGAGATTGCCCTGTAATGGCAAGTTCCTCATTAAAATATCATCCGGTGATGGAAACAAGACATCTGTAAACCCCATATATTTACGTGATCTCAGTGAAGGTGGTATCTCGGGAACATATTTCGGCCAGGAGATCCCAAGTCAGGAATCGATTCATTTTATTCAGGACCCAAGCGGAAATGAAAAAGCCGCACGCCTTGTCTGGGCGGTGCAGAGTGTCCCTGAGGTATACATGCTGGCCTTCAAGTACGAGGATGAGTTTGAGTTCTGATAACGATAGTCAGATCCGTGACGGTTGTGCTAAAAAGTAGCTTACGTATATAACGAATCGTTCCGTCATTCCGGCGAAGGCCGGAATCCATCTTACCCTGCCTCAATAGTTCTCTGATGGATACCGTTTTTCAACGGCATGACGTCCGCGATGGTTGTGCTAAAAAGGTTGCTCACGTAAATAACGTATCGATCTGTCATTCCGGCGAAGGCCGGAATCCATCTTACACTGCGTCAACAGTTCTCTGATGGATGCCGTTTTTCAACGGCATGACGTCCCGCGACAGTTGTGATAAAAAGGTTACTCACGTATATAACGTAACTGCTCCGTCATTCCGGCGAAGGCCGGAATCCACCTTACACTGTTTCAACGATTCCCCTGATGGATGCCGTTTTTCAACGGCATGACGTCCCGCGACGGTTGTGCACTGTGGTTAGTTTGTTCTCCTCCCACTCATATTCTTTATTCTTCACACTGCCAGGGCCAGGGCCCCTGTAAGGAATGCACATTCAAAAAGCTCAGTAGCGGCACCTGCAATGTCCCCGGTTATTCCGCCTATCCGACGTAAAGACAGAATTACCGGAATTGATGATAGCAAAATTCCGCATACAAAAGGAAGCATTATTCTTTGAAAACTTGAATAGTACCAGATAAAGGCAATAAGAACTGCTAACTGGATAAAAAGAAGTAAAATTATCAATGGCGATCCCTTAAGACCTGAGGCTTTTCCGTCGTTGCCCCTGGAATATGGTAATAAGGAGAACAAGAGGCCCAGAAGGAGCCGTGAGAACACCGGAGCGACAGCTATCCAGAATAGAGCCTCTTTACTTAACTCACCACTGACAATAATACGCCAGATGATTATTATTACAATTGCACCGGCACCAAAGCTTCCAATATGTGTATCAAGGAGTATCTCAAGAGTTTTTTCACGTGAATGTTTTATTCCGAAAGCATCGGCGGTATCAGCAAATCCATCGAGATGAAGTGCACCTGTTAATATATAATTAACAGATGCAATCAGCAATCCTGCAAGTGGTGCCATGGCAGGCGGAAAGGAATGCATCAGTTCAGCGAATCCTGCAAGCAGTGCTCCTATCACTCCTCCGACTACAGCAAACCAAGGCAGAATCAGATATCGTTTCTGCGGCTCGGCTCCGAATGCAGGAATTATTGTCAGAGTTCTGATCGCACCGGCAAGTCCTTTAAACGGCACTGTTTGACACTCCTGCAGATGTAAATGTTGCCATCTGGTGATAGCAGTTGAGTGCCTGTTCGATAATATTTATCGCCAATACCGCACCGGTTCCTTCTCCAAGTCTCATGCTCAGATCTAAAACAGGTCTGGCTTTCATTTCCGCGAGTGCTGACTTATGATATTTCTCATCAGATGCATGGCCAAAAATCATATATCCCGCGACTTCCGGCCTTAAACGACTGGCACAAAGTGCAGAAGCTGTGGATATGAATCCGTCAACAACAACAGGAACCCCCTTAGCCGCGCACCCTATGATAAATCCAGCCATTCCGGCGATTTCAAATCCCCCTACCCTCCTCAGCGCATCAAATGGTGTCTTGTCCCACTGTGATCTGTGAAGCATTACACTCTCGGCGATAATTCTGCGCTTTTCTTCCAGGAGCTCATCTGTAGCCCCGGTTCCCCTTCCGACAGTTGTCAGCGGATCAATGTCAAGAAGCATGGAATAGAGTGCTGAAGCAGATGATGTATTGCCGATCCCCATTTCACCAACTGCGCAGATATCTGCGGAACTTCCATATCCCAGCTCAAAGCCCGCCTCCAGAGCCTGCCCGCACTCTTCTGCAGACATTGCGGCACCCCGCCGGAAATTTGCCGTCCCTTTTCCACTTGAATGTGAAATGAGCAGAGGATGAGGATCAAAGAAGCCCTCCACACCCATATCAACTATCCGGTAATCGATTCCCGCATTGTTACACATGACAGTTACAGCGGCTCCGCCTGAAAGCATGTTATTGACCATCTGTATAGTGACTTTCCTGGGGTATGGAGCAACTCTCTCTTCGGTAATTCCGTGATCGCCCGCAAAAACGAACAACTCTTTACGTTTAATTCTGGCGTCAGGCGTGCCTCTGGCAAGGCAGAATGTTTCTGTCAATTCCTCAAGACGTCCCAGACTCCCCAGGGGTTTTGTAAGATTGTCAAGGCGTCCCCTGACCTCTTTGAGCAGCCCCCGGTTTTCAACGGATCTAATCACCACATCAGAATATTTCATTTAAATGCTCCTGGAATGAGATTTTTTTATCGAAACAGCGATACCAGCAACACACATATACACTTCATCCGCTTCAGAGGCGACAAGCTGATTCAGTTTACCTATTACATCCCTGTAGCGGCGTGTATCAGGCTCGGGAGGCACTATCCCCCATCCGACCTCATTTGTAACCATGTAAAGAGTTCCCCCGGACCTCTCTTTAAATTCCCTCAAGGCAGTAAGAAGGTCATCCACCGCATCCATCATTTTTTGATCATCTCCGGAAGTTCTGTGCCAGATGTTACCAAGCCACACCGTGCAGCAGTCAATAATCGCAGTAGTATCATTCCCCAATGCCCTGACTGCGCCGGGGAGATCCAGTGGTGCTTCAACTGTTTCCCATTCCTTTCCCCGCTCTATCTGATGATCAGAAATACGCGCACGCATCTCATCATCAAAGGGCTCAGCTGTAGCTATAAAGATCTTGTGCGCAGCAGATAAGAGCCCGGCCTGTTTCAATGTCCAGGAACTTTTACCGGACCTTACCCCCCCGGTGACTAAAGTAAGATTTCCCATAACCGGTCAATAACCTCCATTGATTCATAGAATTCTTTTTCGCCGAATATTTCCATTGTCAACACTCCTCTGTACGCGAAATCTTTAAGCATTATCAAAAAAGCTATAAGCTGCGCCCGGTCAGCAGCGGCCAGAGAAAGATGATCTCTCTTCTGATGCACCCCGTGTAAATGTACCACAGAAGTTCCCGGTAATAGAGCAGTGCAGAGGTCCTCCCAGCAGACATCCGACTGGAGCCAGAGATGCCCTATATCAAGACAATAGGATGTATTGAAACTGCTTACAAGCGGGATATTCCATTCAGCAGGGTATGAAAGATTTTCAATCGCGATGAGATGGGAGTTTTCTGCTCTGTCGACAAGTTCCGAGACGGTTTCTTTACACCAATCCTGCCAGTCAGATACATCCGTTATTCCAGAGTCCTTTTCAATGCCTTCAAGGTGAAGCACCCAGGCTCTGGGAGAAAGCCGGCGGGTGAGATCTATTATTCTGCAGGCCTCATCCCGGAACCCCTCCCGGACTTTTCTATCCGGATCACCCGCTTTTCTATCGATCGGCAGATGCACTGTGTAACCGCACCCATTATCATCAGCCAGAGCACGAAGTTCATTTATGCAATCATCTGAGGGGATATTGGAAAATGAGGATGACTCAAAGAGCACTAATTCTATATCGTCAACAAGTGGCGCAAGCATCTTGACATTCGGAACTATGTCATCAGGTATGATGTAGCTTGTAGTCCCTAACAAAAAGGGGTATCTTTTCCTCTTTTTTCCATCTCTCATCGTTCTATTCCAATTCTTGCTTCCACACCATTTGTGTAATAGTGTTTAATTTCACGCATCTCAGTCACCAGATCCGCTTCATCGATCAGTTTCTGAGGTGCATATCGCCCGGTAACAACGACTTCACATTCCGGTTTCCTCTCCCTTATCACCCCGATCAGTTCATCAACAGTAAACAGAGAGTAAAAAACTGCAACATTTGCCTCATCCAGAATTATAAGATCGTAAATACCGCTTCTTATGCACTCACTGACATCCTTGAGCCCTGATACTGCCGCATCGACGTCCTCTTTTTGTGCCTGTCTTTCTATAAAACACCCGCGACCATACTGACGCACATTGACGAGATCAGAGAACCTTTCCAGTGCTCTTATCTCACTGTATTTCATTCCCTTTACAAACTGGGCAAAGAGAACATGCAGGCCTGCTCCGGCAGCCCTGATTGCTAACCCGATGGCAGCGGTTGTCTTTCCCTTGCCATTTCCGGTGTAAATCTGCAGATATCCCTTTTCCATGACTTGTTCCTTACGGTCATTCATTCTTTTATAATTCTCTTACTCACAATTTCCTGCCCCCCTTATCAATGCGAGGCAAGGAGGAATCTTCTCCTACATCAACAATCTGCTTTTCTTCCGAAACAGAAGCAACAGAAAAAACGGTCCGCCCAGAAGCGCTGTGACTATTCCAACAGGTATCTCTGATGGTGGAGCTATTGTGCGGGCAACTGTATCGGCGACAATAAGAAACGTTCCGCCCAGAAGAAACGAACAGAGAGCCAGAAGCCTGTGCCTCACTCCCGGGATCAACATCCGGCATGCATGCGGGGCAATGATACTGATAAAACCGATAGGCCCGCAGACCGCCACGATTCCCCCTACAGCCAGAGCTGTTATGGTGATAAAGACAATCCTGTCTGTCTTCACATTGACTCCGCGAGAGTGTGCAATGCTGTCTCCGGCCAGAAACTGATCGAGCTGCGGCATCATAACCCCTGCAACAGCAAAAAACAGTGTCAAGGGGACAAGCATGCAGAACAGAAG
Source organism: uncultured Fibrobacter sp. (assembly GCA_964387115.1). GTDB lineage: Bacteria > Fibrobacterota > Chitinivibrionia > Chitinivibrionales > Chitinispirillaceae > JAAYIG01. Next base: position 3,647 of record CAYLVN010000112.1, on the reverse strand, counting down.
AGAATATGAAGCGCCATCAACGCTTCCTATGACCCATTGAATAATCTGAAAAGATTTGTGCACACCTCCCACAGTGTGGAGAAACATTATGAATCCTGAGCAGATAGTGGCCACAATAACACCGGCCAGAAGCAGCGTGCTCGAGTTGGACTCACGTGTAAATGCGAAACTGTAGATGATAACAATAGAGCCCAGGGCACCGGCAAAAGCACCCAGTGATATTATCGACATGCCTGCCACAGATCCCACTGCGCCGGCGATTATACAGAGAGCTGCCCCGAGTGAGGCTCCGCTTGAGATGCCCAGAGTATAGGGATCGGCCAGAGGATTCCGGAAGAGAGCCTGATAAACAATACCAGTAACAGCCAGTCCGCCTCCGGCAAAGAGTGCCACCAGTACCCTGGGGACTCTTATTGACCAGAACACAAATTCCAGATTATCATCAGTAAGAAGTTTCTGAGGTGTGATAAGGGTAATGCCGATCATGGGGCAGATTACAAGAGCTGCGGATGTAAGTGCCGCAAGTGATATGAGTACGACAAGGGGACGTTTTACTGAAGACATTTCATCCCCCACGATCCGTAAACTTCGGCAGAGAGTTCACTGCAGTTAAACTGCATGAAACGGGTACCGAATATCTGTTCCAGAAGCTCAGGGCAGCCTCTTTTGAATTCCCCGGTTGATCCCCCGTAAAGCAGTTGTCCATCTTTGAGTGCGGCAATATGGGAGCACTGATAAAGCGCGCTGTTAATGTCATGAGTGATCATCACTGTTGTAAGCTCACGTTTTCTGTCGATGCGGCAGAGTGCATCAAAAAAGAGACGTTCATGTGAGGGGTCAAGAAATGTTGTAGGTTCATCAAGGAGAAGAACCGGTGCGGACTGCGCAACTGCCCCGGCCAGAAGCGCTCTCTGGAGTTCTCCACCGGATAGAGTGCTCATGATCCTGTTTTCCAGATGATGAATATCACAGATTTCGATTGCCTCAGCTACGACCTCCCGATCCTCTTTTGACGGCACCCCCATGAGACTCATCAGAGAATACCGTCCCAGCATCACAAAATCATAGACTGTGTAGGGAATCAGACCATCCGGTTTCTGAGGCATATATGAGATTACATGCGCACGTTTTCGTGAGGAATACTGCCTGATATCACGCCCGTTCAATTTAACAGTTCCCGATGATGGTTTTATGAGGCCGGCCATGATTTTAATGAGGGTTGATTTTCCGGCGCCATTGGGTCCGACAATTGCCCAGCGCTGGTTCCTTCCGATTTCCAGTGTAATACCTGCAAGAGCCTCATTGCGGCCATAGGCGGCATTCAGATTCCCTATCTGGATTATCGATGAAGTGCGGCTCATTCTGCTTTTCTCCCGTTCCAGGTGGAGATGATTCTTTTGAAATCATCAAGAAGCAGAAGAAGACGAGGCCCGGGGAGTGTCGCATAAGCTTCGGATATACAGAAAACATGTTTACTTCTGACAGCGGGAACACGAGTCAATTCTTTCCAGTCGTTGACAAGAAGGCTGCAATTGTAAGCACTCATGGCCGGAGCCAGATCGATAATGATATCAGGCGAGAGTGAGATCAGTCCCTCCCTGGAGAGTCTGGAATAGAACTGAAGCGAGTCTCTGAGAACGTTCCTGCCTCCTGCGGTTATGATCAGGTCGCTGTGAAAAGTTGAGAGTCCTGCAGCAAAGAGACTCTTTATCTGCCCGGAACCCGGAGAATCGCGGCCCACACAGACAAGCACTTCCGGGCCTGGTGCCCCAATGTTGTCGTTAGCCGGCAGTTTACTTTTAAAGAGTCCAAGAAGGCTGTCAGCCGCGCTTTCTGCACCGCAGATTCGTCCTATCTGAGAAAATGAGCTGCACACTGAGGCATATCTGAAATTGTCAATTACCACAACAGGAATTCTGAAACGTTCCAGTATTGTGTGCTGTTTCTCATGTTCACGGGAGATAAATACCAGATCAGGCTTGAGAGCCACAATTCTCTCGAGGTTGGCATTGTCGTATGCGCCGATTTTTTCGATTTCCCGTGCCTCCGGAGGATAATTGCAGTCACTTGTCACTCCGACAACTCTTTCGCCGAGCCCCAGGGCAAAGAGAGTCTCTGTTATGCTGGGAGCCAAAGAGATGATACGGGCTGGGGTTCTGGGATTACCGGTTCTCTGTTCCGTGCATCCGAAGAGACATATTGTATACAAAATTACCGCAAGAATCTTTATCATGGACTATTATTACCTTACACTCTTAGCGCATCAAAAACAGCTATTGATCATAAGAACAGATTGAAGAATTCATTTAAAAATACTTTTATCCTTCGACCGGGCGCTCAGAATACGAGCTCTACCTGTTTCTCTTCTTTCTTTCTTAACTTCTTAACTAACAACTTCTTAACTTGCAACTTATTTTCACCTTCCCACAGCCATCCCGTTGGGTGGAAGAGATGTCTTTACTGTTGAGCCTTCCTGGAGATTGTTTTTATATATTCTGACCCCGGTTTCTTCAGGATCTCTTTCCGCAACATACAGTTTTTTGTCTATGTCATCATAACAGATTCCTCCATAGGCATTTTTTACCCCTGGAAGTTCCTTAATTACCTTCTTTGATGACACATCGATCTCCAGCACCTTTACATCAGGATATTTGACATAAGATGTGATATAGAAACGGCTACCTTCTTTATGCACGATCTGATTAGGATTGCCCCCCAGAACATCATCCCTCAATACAGTACTTACAGTTTTATCTGTCAAATCCACCTTTTCCACCGCTCCATCCCCGAGCTTGAGATCACCCGGATTTGAAACGTAGAGAGCCCCGTCATGCAGCTCCATCGAGAAGCCGTTTTTATACTTCATGGCAATGGTATCAACAATCTGATCTTTGCTGGTATCAATTTTAAGGATAAGAGTAGAAGCTCCCGGTTCATTGCCGTCACGGCGCTGCAGCATCACATAGAGATCTCTGCCGTCAAGCTCCATCTCGCCTGCATAGGGGGTCGTATTTTTGGCCGGAAGGAAGGTGTAGGCAGAGATATCGATGTTTGAGATTGTATCCCCTGTTGAGGGATTGAAGATGGTAATCAGGGGCTTGTCCTGATTTGAGATATAGGCTTTTTGTGAACTGAGGAATGCAATGTCCTGGGGGTTAAAGTTATTTCCAAGATGATTTTGATAGGCTATGGCTGATTTTCCGTTTTTTGAAAAGTCGATTTTCATAAAATTGTCGGCGCCGAATCGTTCCAAAACATACAGACAGCTATCATAAAATTTGATCACAGCATCATTATAGACCGGAATTGCAGATGAATTTAGTTCTTTTTGTTCAATTGACATTCTTTCAAGAGCTCCCGAATGATAATCGGACTCTACTATGAAAAGTTTTACTGAATCATCTGCCCGGTCGGTATCGTTTGGATTCATTAAAAAACAACCGGTAAATAAAATCATGATTGCGGTGATTGAACTGGTATATACTGCGATCAATTTTGATGACATATACGTCTCAACTCTTTTCATCTCTGCGTCTTTCCTCTGCGCTCTCTGCGCACTTTGCGTTTAAATTCCGGCCGTGTCTTAATTCTTTTCATCTCTACGTCTTTCGCCAGCGTCCTCTGCGAACTTTGCGTTTAATTCCGCC
>CAYLVN010000111.1:0-9365 GCA_964387115.1 uncultured Fibrobacter sp. | reverse complement strand
ATCTTGAGGTGCCGGAGGGTTCTGAATTTATTCTCGAGGGGCGCATTAAAAAAACTATAAGGGTGCAGGATGGGCCATATCTTGACTATTCGGGAATTCCCAGCGTTAACAGAAACGCGTTTCTGTTTGAGGTAAATACAGTGAGTATCCGGAAAAATCCTCTATTCAGGGGGATGTCTGTAGGAAGCCCCGGTGCTGAGGATCATCAGCTGTTTTCTGTTCTCTCGAGTCTTGGGCTTACTGATTTTCACGGATCCTCATTAAGACAGTTAATTCAGAATTTCTGTTTAAGAAACAGGTTGTTTAAAGTATTCCAATTCTCCGGGAGGGGCGGAAAATTAAAGCAGATTTTTAAACCGGGAGGGAGTAGATGAAGAAGGGAAAACGCAGGTTTTCATCCATTTTTCTGGTTGCCATGTCATTTCCGGTTTTTCTGGCAGGCGGACTCGCGCTCAAGTATCCGGTTTTATTTGTGAGAGAAAATGTGTGGGCTGTTGGTGTTTACGAAGGGGAATCGCCTCTGGAAGTGATGGAATCAAGATCTATAAATAATCCCCTGATTACTGCATCCGATGTAACCGATATAAAGGCGTCATTTGTTGCGGATCCTTTTCTGTTTCGCAAGGATTCGGTCTGGTATATGTTTTTTGAGGTTTTGAATTCCCTGGATGGAAAGGGTGATATAGGGATGGCGGTAAGCGCTGATGGTCGTAACTGGAAATACAGTCAGATAGTGCTTGATGAAGAGTTTCATCTCTCTTATCCCTATGTGTTTGAGCATAACGGGCAGATTTACATGATTCCTGAGAGTGCATCAGCGAAACATCTGCGGCTTTATCGTGCCGTAGATTTTCCATATCGTTGGGAATTTGTCTGTAAGCTTCTTGACGGGGAGTTCGGGGATCATGCGATATTCAGGTACGATGAGTTGTGGTGGCTCTTTGCCGGTTCCGATCCTTATAAAAACAACACATTACGGCTTTACTATGCAGAGGATCTCCGGGGCACCTGGAAAGAGCATCCGGAAAGCCCGGTAGTAAAGGACAATGCCGATATTGCCAGGCCGGCAGGAAGGGTGATTATGGATGGAGGGAAGATTTACCGTCTGGCTCAGGATTGTGATCCTTCATACGGGCGTTCTGTGAATGCTTTCGAGATTACGGAGTTATCAAAAACCAGATTTGCTGAGAGGCCGTGGGAATCTAATCCGGTTCTGGACCGGGGGCGTTCCGGGTGGACCGCTCACGGGATGCATCATCTTGATGCACACAGGACGGAGAATGGGAGATGGATTGCGGGCATTGACGGGTATGTAAGGCAGTTCATAATAAAGATTAATTATTGATGAAGAAGATAATCGTAGCTGTTTCAGGTGCATCTGGTGTAATCTACGGAATAAGACTCCTTGAGCTTATTTCCGGTAAAGCAGAAGTGCATCTGATCATCACCGATGCTGCAAAAGAGGTTATCTCTATTGAGACCGGATTCAGCATAAAAAGTATTGAGCGGTTTGCAGGCTTTGTTTATGACAATAAAGATTTATCTGCACCGCCTGCCAGCGGGTCTTTCAGGTTTGATTGTATGGTGGTGATTCCCTGTTCAATAAAGAGTCTTTCAGCAATAGTAAACTCTTACGGAGAAACTCTTCTTGTGCGTGCAGCTGATGTTGCATTGAAGGAGAAGAGGGGGCTAATTCTGTGTGTTCGTGAGATGCCGTTTCATCTGGGGCATCTTGAGCTCATGAGTAAGGCCGCATCGAGGGGTGCAAATATCTGTCCGCCTGTTCCCGGTTTTTATAATAATCCGGTATCTATTCAGGACATGATAGACTTTGTGGTTGGAAAGGTAATGAATCTGATAGGGATAGAGCAGAAGGTTTTGAGCCAGTGGAATGCTGATATGTGCCGATCGTGTTAAAGTGAAGGTATTGAAGTCATATAAAAACTACTCTTCCCGTGTCATCCGGGTAAATAAAGACTGAAAATTAAAACGCAAAGTGCGCAGTAGACATAGAGAATAAAAAGCAGAGATGAAAAGAAGCATGTCGCATACATTTACAGGATGGAAAATCACATAATCACTGATCAATGGAACCGGAATTCTTAAAGAAACTGGTAAATCCGTAGCGTATCCATGCGAAAAATTAAGATACTGTCGGAAATAAAACGCAAAGTACGCAAAGAACGCAAAGGGAAGATGCAGAGTTAAAAACGGCCACCAACTCTCCAGGTACGCCAGCCTTAAAACATTTGAAGTATCTCATTTCATATCAGGATCAAAGCCATAGATTGTAAACTGTTTGGCCGAATTTTTGCATTTCTAAGTTCATGTGTGCCAGAAGATTAGATTAACGATCCGGGAGAAACTCTCCTATGTATAAGAGATTAGTTCAGAGCATTTTAAGAAGAATGGCCTATTCGTTTCCAGGTGGCTACAGTATTCGTCCGTACCTTCACAGACTTAGAGGTGTAAAGCTGGGCAAGAATGTCTGGATAAGCCAGTATGTCTATATAGATGAAATTCATCCTGAGGCTATATCAATAGGTGACAATACGACTATCGGTTTAGGGGTCACTATAGTAGCTCATTTTTACTGGGGGCCAAGGAGAGATAATTACCGGGCGAAGGTCAAAATCGGGAACAATGTTTTTATAGGTCCTCACTGTGTGATTCTTCCACAGGTAACAATCGGGGATGGGGCGGTGATACAGGCAGGGACAGTTGTATCGCGTGATGTGCCGGCTGGAACATTGTGGGGAGCGCCCAAGGCAAAGCCGCTGGCGAGGGTTACAGTTCCGCTCACTCACATGAATTCCGCTGATGAGTTTGTAAATGGGCTGCGTCCTCTGAATGAGACTCTTCAGGACACCCCTTTATCTGGAGGGGGACTGGGATCTACCAAATAACATTTGTAAAAAGAGGCGACGAGGTGCAAATATGTATATTTACATCCTATGTCCAGAAATCTTCAGGAACAGGAATACAGGGCTCGAATAAACCGGGTAATAGATTACATTCAGGCAAACCTCAGCAAACAGTTATCACTTGCTGAGCTTTCTAAAGTTGCTTGTTTTTCTCCCTATCATTTCCATAGAATATTCCGCACCTTGACAGGTGAAACACTTAACGGCTTTATTCAGCGGCTTCGGATGGAAAAAGCGGTGGGTTTACTTATTTTTTGTCCCGGAAAATCCATAACCGAAATAGCTTTTGATTCAGGGTTCTCGAATTCTGCTTCTTTCGCCCGGCTATTTAAAGAAACATTCGCAATGAGTGCATCTAAGATGAGGTCGGGTGGTTTTAAAGAATTCAGCAAGATCCGCAAATCCCGAAGCAAGAATTGTAAAACGAATAGCAATAATGGAAAAGAAATAGAGATTTCTTCAGGGTATTTTATTAATCATGATAGTAGCGGAGGCGCCTGCCGTTGTGTTGATGAATCTAATAAGATGTCAGGGAGAAAACGTATGTCTATTAAAGATGTAAATGTGAATGTAAAAGAATTGTCGCCGATGACTGTTGCCTATGTCCGGAACATCGGTCCCTATAAGGGGAACAGTAAGATGTTTGATGCGCTCTGGGCAAAGTTGATGAAGTGGGCCGGGCCCAGAGGGCTTATGAATCAGCCTGATCTCAAGATGCTTAGCATCTACCATGATGATCCAGAGATTACAGATGAGAACAATCTAAGGGTGAGTGTCTGTTTGACTGTACCTCCGGAGACAATAGTGGATGGTGAGGTAGGCAAGATGGAGATCCCGGGGGGAAAATACGCGATGGCTCATTTTGAAATTACTAAGGATGAGTTTCAGGATGCCTGGGATTACGTATTTGGTAAATGGCTGCCCGATAGCGGGTACCAGCCCGATGATGGACCCTGTTTCGAGCTCTATCCGGGTGATCCTAAGGAACACCCTGAACACAAGTATGTAATTGAGATCTGTGTGCCTGTAAAGCCGTTGTAAGAAGATTCAATCATAAATTCTGATACAGAGATAGGAAATCTGGAGAAAAGGCCATTTGTAATTTTCTCCAAATCCTGTCTCTTTCCACTTTGGATTATCAACGTCCGTTTAAGTCCATTTCCGTTTTAAGACTTCTGTTCGGTAGAGTTTTAACCTTTGCGGTAAGCAACCGTTTCTTTAGTCTCAAAAACCAGATTGCAATCACCCCCCCGATCAATCCCCCTGATCCGTTCAATATCAGGTCTGAGAGCTGTGATGTGCGGCTGGGAAGAGTCACCTGAAGCAGTTCGATAGTCAGGCTCACTGAAGCCAGCACAAAGAATGTGATTATCGGTGCATTTCTTGTTTTAACCTTGCACAGAATGAGAATCAACGCAAGCAAAAAACCAGAAGGGATAAATCCTGTAAGGTTCAGGATCACATCAAACAGATAGTGTTTATCGGGTTTGAAGTCGATCCAGAAAGGTGTGAGTACCTTCTTAAATGGTGGAGAAAACCGCACAGGCACGATCAGTTGTGTGTCTTTATACCTGCCGCTGCTTACATAATGCTCAGGCTGTTTCTTTGTGGTGAAATCAAATCTGAGGAGATCATTTCGGGAATCTGAACCTGTGTTCGGGGTGTAAAGACCTTGACTAATTGACAGATGCATAAATTCACCGCTCCATGGCTGGTCTCCTGTTATGTTATTACCCAGAACAACAGTGCCCCCCAGTCTGGCATATTTGCTCATAAGAGTTTTTTTATAACTCCTGACAGCTTTCCCGTCGATAAATATTGTTGTCCCGTGTGGGCCGGAGCTGAGAGTAATTTGAACCGGTTTCTTCGATAAGAATGCTTTTCCGTACCCGACCTCGTTGTATTCACCAAGGTAAGTGTCAAAGACCCGGAACACAATACCTGTTTTCCATTGTCCTATGATCAGGTACTCCTCTTTTTTCCGGCCTATCGATAGTATGCGGGGAAGAGATCCTGGGTATCTTGTCAATGGTTTGATTTTGAGATCTATTGTAAACCCTGGTTCTGAACCGATCTCTTCTGGAATCTCGGAGATATAGGCAATCGATGACCTTCGGAATGAGAGAGAGTTTTCTTTCTGGTTCCAGGTCACCTTATTTGGAGGAAAGAAATTAAACGGCCACAGGCCGGCAAATAAGATTCCTGCCAGTGAAATGGCAAAGAGTACAGTTGTTGCTGCAATTGTCGCCTTGCCGGATTTTTTTTCGAACTCGTCAGTTGTCATGTTTTTATTTTCGACCATAGAGTGCTTCTACGCCCCGATTGTGATCAGTTCTATGGACACCAAAAGCCTGTTTCCGTGTGGCACGGTCGAGGGCGACCGTGGGCCACAACAGAGTGCCTTTAACTACCATTCGCCACAAACAGGTCACCTGTCTTGCCTCCCCCACAGATTGCTTTTGCCTGTCATTCCCATAAACTGACTGCCAGTCTCAGAGAGAAAATGAAAAATGCAGAAAATTTAGTCGATTCATCCATTCCAATCGTATTTATATATCCATTCATTTATTACAGTTTTTTACAATCTCTGATTTATTTTCAATATCTATGCCAGCATCAGAAAATATTGATCTCTTTGAGCGTCACCGTGAGGAGCTTTTAAAGAAAACCGCTCCTCTGGCTGACAGAATGCGTCCCAGGACACTCGATGAATTTATCGGTCAGGACCACATAATCGGCGATGGGCGGCTGCTCAGGCGTGCCATCCAGGTTGATCAGCTCTCAAGTCTTATCTTCTATGGTCCCCCCGGAACCGGTAAAACCACTCTGGCACGTATCATAGCAAATACTACAAAGGCTCAGTTCCTTTCAATAAACGCCGTGCTTGCAGGAGTCAAAGAGATAAGGGAGTCGATCGATCTGGCTCAGAAAACCCTTGCTCTCTACGGAAAAAGGACTATCCTTTTTGTCGATGAGGTGCACCGTTTCAACAAGTCTCAGCAGGATGCTCTTTTGCCGCATGTTGAAAACGGGATCCTTATTCTTATTGGAGCAACTACAGAGAATCCCTATTTCGAGGTCAACAAGGCTCTTGTCTCCAGGTCCCGGGTCTTTCAGCTCCGTACCCTTGACGAAAACGACCTGAAGATGGTCATAAAACAGGCCATTAACGACAAAGAACGCGGTTACGGGAAAATCAATGTGGAGCTTGATCCGGATGCCTCTGATCATCTTGTAAAGGTTGCCAACGGTGATGCCCGGGCGGTGCTTAACGCTCTTGAACTGGCCATCGAGACAACCCGTCCCTCAGATGATGGTGTGATCAGGATAAACAGGGCAATTGCGGAGGAATCAATTCAGCAGAGAGCTGTACTGTACGATAAAGATGGTGATGCTCACTATGATACGATATCTGCCTTCATCAAATCGGTCAGGGGATCGGATCCCGATGCGGCCCTTTACTGGATGGCAAAGATGGTTTATGCGGGCGAAGACCCCAGATTCATATTCCGCAGGATGATGATTCTTGCATGTGAAGATGTGGGGATGGCTGATCCGCGGGCTCTTGAAGTGGTTCTCAGCGCTGCTCAGGCATTTGACTATGTGGGACTGCCGGAGGGAAGGTATCATCTGGCGCATGCGTGCCTCTATCTTTCCACCGCGCCCAAGAGTAATTCAAGCATGGCATTTTTTGATGCTCTCAATTTCGTCACTCAGGAGAACTCCGATGATGTGCCGAATCATCTCAGGGATGCAAGCAGGGACAAAGAGGGATTCGGGCACGGGGCGGGGTATCTTTACCCACATGCTTACCGTGACCACTGGACCGCACAGCAGTACCTTCCATCCTCTTTACAGGGGAAAACTTTCTACCAGCCGTCGGATCAGGGTTTTGAAAAAGAGATCGGGGAGCAGGTGAACCGCCGCAAAGAGGCACAGCTTGAGGCGATGGTCGATCAGGAGAATTCCGGGCCTTTTGACAGTGCCGGAAATGAGCAGGGGCAGACAAAGTGGCTCGAGAGGACTCTGGGCAGCAGGGGAGCTCATCTTGGAAAAGTGAGAGAGCGGGTTCTTGATTCCTGTTCTCTGCAGAGAACAGACCTTGTTCTCGATCTTAACGCCCGCACCGGGTTATTGACTTTTGAAGCAATGAGAAGAACTCCTGATGGGGGAGTGTGGGCCGTTGCTCATGATCAGAAAGCGTTTTCGACTCTCAGTGCCATGGCAGAGCGATTCGATACACTGTCAAGACCTCAGATAGTTTCAGCAGATTGGGGAAGCTTTGATTCCGCTCTTAAAAAAGCGGCTGGAAAGAGTGTCCGGTTTGACTGCATTGTGGGGAGGTCTGTGCTGGCCAGGGCTGCAGACAAAAAAGAGCTGTTCGGGCGTATCGTAAAGCTGCTCGGGAAAAACGGGAGACTGGCTGTTGCGGAGACCGTTCCCTCAGAGGGACAGAGGATATCGGAGCTGGCGGATTTATCGGATCTGGACAAATCCATAACAGACAAGTTTCTGGAATGTGAGAATGAGCTTTTCACTGATAAAGACGATCCCATGATGAACTGGACTGCAGATACACTCAGAGAGGAGTTGAGTGGTATCAGCGGAATCGAACTTCAGTTCAACTCCTCAGTAGATCGTCAGACAAGAAGGCTCAAGGTGCAGGATATCGAATACTGGTTCAGAAAGACATCTGAAGGTGAAAGAAAATCTCTTGGCGAGAGGCTCTGCCGTTTACTTTCTGATAGTGAGATCGAGATTCTGAAAAAAAAGCTTCACAGGTGTTTTGACGGCAGGGAAGTAAACTGGAAGGTATCGGATGTCTTAATAATCGGCAGAAGCAAACCCGCAAGATCTGAGAAGTAAATTCCTCTTCCAGTCTTACGCACCGAAGGTGCATAATTCTATAGCCCGGGGCAACGCCCCGGTAATTTGAGCAGCAGTAAAATGCAGCCCTGAAAGGGCGCGACCCAGCCTACAGCATACCCTTGTAAACAAATCGTTTAATTCTGTGACTTCATGGCAATCTACTGCGCAGGACGGGCGTTTACTGCTACCCCCAAAACCTTACTCATACCTCAAGGCATCAATCGGGTTCATCATCGATGCCTTCCTGGCGGGATAGAATCCGAAGAAAACCCCCACTATCCCGGAGAACGCAAAAGCCAGTGCAATGGTCGAGGGCACTATTACCGCCCGTAAACCGATAAATGTTGTGGCCGCCCAGGCAAGCGTAAAGGCGACAATTACACCGATCAGTCCGCCAAGAACACTCAGCACAACCGATTCCACCAGGAACTGAAGCAGAATGTCGGAGCTTTTTGCCCCGATCGCCATCCGTATCCCGATCTCACGTGTCCTTTCGGTTACAGAGACCAGCATAATATTCATAATTCCTATTCCGCCAACTAAAAGGGAAACGCCTGCGATGGCTCCCAGAAGCATAGTCATAATTCCGGTCATCTCTGTCGCCCGGTCCATCATCTCGGTCTGATTATGAATAGAAAAGTCGTTTTCCTCATGGGGCTGAAGCCTGTGGCTTTCCCGCAGCAGGGTTTCGATCTGCGCCTGCGCTTCGCTTTGAAATGCCAGGTCAGTGACACTTGCCATTATCTGATTGATCCATCGTGATCCCGAAAGCCGGTTAAGCACAGTAGTAACAGGCGCCAGCACGATATCATCCTGGTCCTGACCCATGGCATTCTGTCCCTTGGACTCAAGTACGCCGGCTACTGTAAAAGGAATATTCCTGATTCTTATTTTTTCCCCTACCGGATCCTGATCCCCGAAAAGCTCCTTTGCAACTGCGCTTCCAAGCAGTGCTTTCTTTGCGGATGTGCGGATATCTTTTTCTGTAAATACCTCTCCTTTCTGCAGTTTCCATTCACGGATAATAAGAAAAGAGGGATCAACACCCATGACACTTGACTGCCAGTTGCCGTATGAGGAAACAAGTTGACCGCTTGATCTGACTACAGCCGAAACCTGTGAGAGGTAGGTGCTCTCTTTTCTGAGTTTTTCAACATCGTCGAGGGTAAGGGTTCTGCGGCTGCCGGCTCCCATGTTTCGTCCGCCGGTAGAGGCGCCTCCCGGCCAGACCATCACCATGTTTGTTCCCATTGAGGAGATCTGCTCTTCTATCTGAACCTGTGCGCCTTTTCCCACTGCCACCATGTCAACAACCGAGGCCACTCCGATAATTATCCCAAGCATTGTCAGAAGAGAACGCATCCGGTTGCGGAGAATACTCATTGATGCTGTTTTGAAAAGTCTTGTCAGTTCCATTGCTGCCCCTCCGATGCTGTAAGGGCATCCAGATCAGTTCGTGCGTTGCGGGGGTTATCGATCCGTTCATCGCTTATGACCAGTCCATCGCGCATACGGATTATCCTTTTTGTGTAAAGGGCGATATCCGGTTCATGAGTGACCAGGATAACGGTT
>CAYLVN010000110.1:0-9365 GCA_964387115.1 uncultured Fibrobacter sp. | reverse complement strand
ATGGTTGGTCTTAATATACCGTTTTTCAAGTTATTAGATGTCTTCAGTGTGGAGCTTGAATGGTTCGGTAATCCCTATCCAAACAACTTGAACCCGATAAAGTTCGATAACCAGCCTGTACCGCTTTCGAGTTTTGCAAATGAAAAAACTGTCCAGTACATGAATATTCATAGTGATGACTGGAAGTGGAGCGTTTACGCCAGAAAAACTTTCAAGGATAATTTCTTTGTTATGGCTCAGGCTGCCAGTGATCATTTCCGGTGGTATCGTCTTGATTTTACCGCAATGGACGGCAAGGAAGCTTCACGCCAGAGAGACCACTGGTACTATACATTGAAATTCGGCTACAAATTCTAAGAAAAGAGGACATCTGAAATGAAAAAGATACTTTTGTTAACCTTGGCGCTGTCTGTCTGTGTATCGGCACAGATAGATACCAACAGCCAGCATTTTTACATGTATTCATACTTCTATAACAAACAGCAGGAAGCTGGGGCCCGCCTCGCTTTCAGCTCAGATGGGGTACATTGGGTATTGTACAACAATGAGACACCGGTAATTGTTCCAGTGATTGCCAAAGGAGAAACGCCTTTGATGCGAGACCCCAACATTCTGTTTGACCCGAATACGGGTGTGTTCCATTTGACATGGACAACCGCATGGAACCAGGATAATATCGGCTACGCGACTTCAAAGGACCTTAAAACCTGGTCTGAACAGATTATGATTCCCGTGGGACAAAGAATCAGAGGAGCGAGTTGCTGCTGGGCACCTGAGTTCTTCTATGATGACCTGAAAGATAGCGTTATGGTTTTCTGGTCAACTGAGAGAGGTACAGTCGGTAAAGAAGCATTTTGCAGCATGACAAAAGATTTTAAACATTACACCGCTCCCCGGGTGTATTTCTCGCCGAAAAATGCCAATGGGGAGGCATACTCCGTTATTGATGAAACCATTCTCAAAGTCGCCGACAACAAGTATTACATGTTCTACAAGGACGAGCGAACAAATAATGTAGCGGGTAAATGGAGTAAAAACATTCACTTCGTGTTTGGGCCTACGCCTCAGGGTCCATGGTGGGTTGGTCCATGGGATGACGGATCAAATCCCATCTCAGGTGTGGGAACAGAGGGCCCGTCTGCAATTATTATAGGAGACGAAGTACGCGTGTTTTTTGATCCGTATAATACTCCGGAAAATACCAACAGATCAGTTAAGTCCATGAAGACTAATTTTCTGGGTACTGAACCCGCTGCCATCTCTTCGTTCACTCCCGGAGAGGCAATGGTAACGGAAACGGGAAATTTTCTCCCGGGTCATGGAAGCATCTCTGAAATACCGCGTGCAAAAGTTATGCAGATATTATATGGCATCCCGGATCCGACAGTGTATCCCCAGAGCTGGACTCATCCGGCACAAAGTGAAATGTTTGTAGAGGAAATGCCTGTTGAAGTAAGGAACTATCCCATGGGAAAGCAAAACCACGGCTGTGGTACCGGCTTTGGACTTGCTTTTCTGCCGCCTTTAATTTTCAAATCGATGAAATTGCACAGACGCAAAAAACAAAAGGCTGGCGCAAAATAAACATCTGTGTGATAAAGTGACTTCAGGGGCCGTAAGGCCCCTTTCCCTGTGCAGATTTATTCAGGGCTTCTGCTGATGAAGTTTAATCGTCTCATTAGTATAGAAGTTCATAATCATCTTCAGGCAGCTCAACAAAACCAGAACTTCTGCCGTATTCTATCTTACAAAAGCCTCAACAAAAATGCCTTACTGAGATGAGAACCCGGCAAAACACCGATGGGAGCGCAGCAATCAGTTATGTCAATTAGTGTTCTGAACTGCTTGAAAACGTTCCAATCACAGAACCAGACTCGTCTCTGTCTCTTCAGGATTACTGTACTTTCTTTATTAATAATGACTGCCGTTATTCCATTTACCTCCTGTGCAACAGGATACGGCTCGTGTCCCTGGCTTGATGAGACCGGCAGGACTGTAACGGTCCTTGACACCGGGTGGAAATTCAAATTCACGGGAAGCGACAACTCCATCCTGTATGCCGGAAAAACCAACCTCGATTCCTGTGTAACAGTAACACTTCCTCATGTATTTCCTTCAGATAAACCCGGAGTTCAACCCTCAAGCGGGTACGGGTGGTATTTCCGTGAAATAGATGTCTTTGATAACTTTAAAGGAAAGAATGTTTCGCTTTCCTTTGAAGGGGTCTGTCTGCGGGCTGAGGTGTTTGTGAATGGAATTCCCGCCGGGGGCTGCAAATATGCTTACCTTCCATTCAGCGTCGACCTGGATTCCTTCATACAGGAAAACAAAGTTCTTCGCATTGCAGTTCGTGTCGACAGCAGATTGCTGCCCGCACAGATCCCTGATCCTGCTGCAAGGGGATGGTGGATATACGGAGGTATCGGCCGTGAAGTCTCGCTGGTTGTCAGGGGGAAGCAGCGTATTGACGGGATGCAGATCCGGACATATCACCATGCAGATGATACCTTTGATCTTCACTGCTCACTTACCCCTCCCGGGAGCATCCGATGGGACAGCGTTTCAGTTGTGATTTCCCCGCAGGAAGGAGGATCTGCCGCGGCAGCCTTTACCTTTACAGGTAATGATACTCTTGTTCGTATAGGGGGAATTCATGCCTGGACCCCTGAAGATCCTTTTCGATATCAAATGCGGTTTACCCCGTGGTTTGGCGGTGAAAAAGGACCGATGACCCTGGCTCTTCGCGGGTTTTGCCAGCTTGCCACGAAAAAAACGCGATTGATTCTTAATGGTAAGCCCTATTACCTGCGCGGTATAGCCAGACATGATATCCTTCGCCTTGACGGTACACCGCCCACCAGGGAAGAGCGGCTGAAGGATCTTTCTGATCTTAAGTCAATGGGTGTGAATTTTCTGCGCATTGCCCATTTCCCTCAGCATCGTGATATCTACGAACTCTGCGACAGTATTGGGATTCTTGTCATGGATGAAATTCCGGCATGGAAAACCGACCCGGTTTTTCTTGGGAGTAAATCTGGACGGGAATACGGCAAATCGTATATGCAGGAGTTGACAGCGGTACATGGCAATTACACTTCACTGGCTGTCTGGTCTATAGGTAATCAGTTCAAGAGCTATAAAACTGCCGTAGCCGATTTTGTCGGTACCGTGGCATCGGCTGTAAAGCAGGCCGATCCGTCGCGGCTTGTTACTTTCTGCAGTTACTATTATATCTGGGACAAGGCTTTCGAATCGCTGGATCTCATAGCCGTTAACGAGTACTTCGGCTGGGAACTGGCCTCACTTGACATGCTGCCTCCAATGCTTGACAAAATAAATCAGGAGTGGCCCGATAAGCCGGTGATCGTGTCGGAACTGGGTGCTCAGGCTCAGTTTGGTTTGCGCAACGCTGAAGCAAAACTTGCCGGACCGGTTAAAAGCATGCTCGAAAAGGACATAAGCGAGGATCATCAGGCTCTTTTTATAGCCGCCCATATGGATTCGATCAGGAGCAGAAATGCGTATGTTAATGGCATGGTTGTGTGGGCATATAATGATTATATGGCGGTCATGAATAAAAAACGCCCCCCGGGCACCCCGAAAGGATTTAACGGATGCGGAATCGTTACTGCTGAGCGTGAACATAAAATGTCCTACCAGATGGTAAGGGAGCGATATACAGCATGGCGGGACTCAGCCGCCAGTGAACAGGACATGATAAATGGACAATAAAACATCAGTTTCCATAGTGCTTCCGGTCCGCAACGAATCTGGCTGTATCGCTGCTCTCCTTGGGGAAATAATAGATGTCATCAGGTACGACTTGAAGGTAAATGCCGAAATTATCGTTGTAGATGATGCATCAGATGATGACAGCGTAGCTATTGTACAGACCATTGTATCGGAAGTCAATAACAGATCTGAAACCGAAAAAAGCACCTGGCCCACTATCAGGCTGATCCGGCACAATAACTGTGTCGGGCAATCAGATACCTTGATGGATGGCTTTAAAGCTGCAGTGGGGGAGATAATAGTCTCGATGGATGCCGATGGTCAGTTTGATCCAAAGGAGATACCTCTTTTACTGGAGAGAATGGGTTTGTATGATATGGTATGCGGCGTTCGTCACCGGCGTCACGACGGTCTGGTAAGAAAAGGATGTTCTGTAATAGCAAACAGCTTCCGGAACCTGATTACCGGGGATTCCATTTCCGATTCCGGATGCACTTTCCGCAGTATGCGCCGCAGTTGTGTGGAGATTATTCATCCCTATCAGGGTAAATTGTCGGGGTGTGAATTTTTCTTTCATCCGATGATTATCCGTAAAGCCGGATTCCACATCTGTGAAATCAATGTCAGCCACCGCCCCCGTACAGCTGGAAAAAGCAACTACCGGCTGATCAGGGGACGAATGTGGAGAGGACTGTTGGCAAGTATCAGAATTAAGAGATTATCAGGCCGGTCTTGAACCGGCCTGCCCGATTGTATCGAGGCGAGGCCATGTAAGGGTATATCTGAGAAACCGGTGGTTTTCAGGATTATGGAACTACCATGAGTTTTACACCGGTATCGTTGTTCCGTGTCACCAGATACATGTTTCCCGGTCGAATACCACTCAACGCAGTTTTCCCCGAAGATTGTAATGACGATACAAGTTTTCCATCAAGCGTGAAAATTCTGGCTTCATCTTTCCAGGATTTGACAGTTGCTACCGGAACGGTTTTAGGTGTTTTGGGTGTGGCAACACTGACTGTTCCCTGGCGTGGGACGTAATCCGGACTTGCTAAAGAAAGAAATGCCTTTGCGTAACGTTTACCCAGTTCAGTCATACCATCAGGGGTAAAGTGCCATACATCCTTGCCATTTCCAAGCAACCCGGCTGATGATGCCACTGCACAGGCAGGGTATTCATTTGCCAACTTTTGAAGATTCGCGTTAAAACCGGCATTCCCCCCCTGGGGTGCGGGCGATACAGTGACATCCTGTCTTAATTCACCGACAATTACAGGAGTGTTTCTGTCAAGGTTCAGATCTTTTTTCAGTGTGTCGAAGATCCCTTTAGCCATTTTGACCCAGTCCGCGTTATCACCGGCACCGCTTTCACCCTGATGTAAAAGGATACCTTTGATTACTCCGGTCTGCTGTGCTATTTTACACCGGTTATACATCCAGGTGTATGGACTGCTGTTGCCCAGGGTAGGGTGTGCCCATGTTGGAATATTAAAATTACTGCGCCCTTTTAGAAATACATTAAGTGCCTGCCCCGACAATGCGCATGGAATGAGTCCGATTTTAATATCGGATCTGACTGAATCTATCAAGGTTTTAGCGAACCAGTCTCCGGGGCTGATTCCTTCACTGCAAATATGGATCGGCGGGAAGGATGTATACCATTTATCGCGGGTTCTGTTCAGGGGACGATTGCAGTTTTGACTGGAGCCATTACAATCACAGAATGCAAGAACTTTAATTCGTGAAGTCGTATCACAATTCACAGCAGCAGTGCTTACAGCTCCACCACCTGCCATATTCGATTGTCCAAAAAGTAAATAGCAGTGAAAATTCGAGTCAACTTGAGCCTGTGAAAATGAAACCGCCAGGACAGTAAGAAGAATCGGATAGAGAACTTTTGAACGTGTCATAGTTTTGTTGGCCCCCGTACTGAAAATATTAACGGACAAAACAGGTCATCTGTATGATTGGTGTGTTAACGTTAACACGTTTGAAACCAGCAGATTCTGACCTGTCATTAATATAAATCAAAATCACTGAAACTTATATTAAAATCACGGTTTAGAAAATACTCCAGATTCAGTTAATCCAGACACCCGCTGATACGGAAACGCAGCAACAGAGTATAGTTCACAAGTTTTACAAGGTTTTCTGAGAATTAACCTTAAAAAGAAAAAATTGTGGTAAATTCTGTGGTTTCCTGTTATAATTTGATGATATTTGTTGTGTCACCTTAAAAAAGTATGTTTCAAGAAAATTCTGTTTGTGTTTATTATATTTATATTATCTGACCTGTGCCCTGATCGGGGTGCATAAGTCAGGTAGTATTCATATCTCCTGAATCGGATAGTATTTTCTGTAACCAGAGTACCTATGAACAGCAATCAACAATCAAATCATAATACTTCTGACTCTTCACCAAATGATAATACTCAACCCATGTGTGGGGCCGCACGAAAAGCGGAACTTGAAGCTCTCATCAGAAGCCTTGAACGGGAACGTGACTGGTTTCATATCCTGCTTGATTACAGTCATGACTCCATATATTTCAAAGACCTCGATAGTAAGTTTCTTCTGGTCAGCAGAGGTCATAAGGCACTCAATTTTATCGATTCCCCGGAAGAAGCAATCGGTAAAAGCGACTTTGATTATTTCCCGGTTGAGCATGCACAAAAAGCATTTGAGGACGAAAAACGCATCATTGCCACAGGCGAACCATTACTTGGCATAATTGAACGCGAAACCGCTCCAGGCATGCCTGAGAGATGGGTATTTACCTCAAAACTGCCTATTCGCAATAAAGATGGAATCATAACCGGAACCTTTGGTATCTCCCGCGACATAACCCAGGTAAAGCAGTATGAAAATGAATTGCAAAGAATAAAAGACAAGCTTGAGGATCGTGTCCGTGAGAGGACTAAAGAACTCCAATCGGCTAATAAGAAACTTGAACGAAGAATCGATCAGCTTGATTTTCTGACAACAGCTTCATACGAAATGGCGCAACATATTGGAATCTGTGATCTGGGTGTGGCAATTCTCCATGCATTCACTTCAAGACTTCAAATATCGACGGCTGCAATCCTGAAATATACTGACAACAGGTTCTCATGTATCCATTCAACTGGAGCTTTGGCAGATTCCGCTTTTAAAAATGTAATAGAAAAAGCCATATCGCAGCTCAATCTCCCAAAGATTCCCACTCCGAAAGTTATTGCAGACTGGAAGACCCAATTTACAGAAGCTACTCCATGGGCCGATCTTACAGAGATCTCCAGTTGTGTCATCATTCCTCTGCTGGCTGATAACCGTACTATTGGCATACTGCTTCTTTTTCCCAGCAGAAATATCGAAAGATTGCTGCAGGAAGAACACAATGTTATCCTGACACTCGCTGCACAGGCCGCGGTGTGTCTGAGCAATGCTATTTATTATCAGGAGCTCGATAAAAAAGCCCATCTGGAAGGTGAACTGCAGGCAGCCAGATCCATTCAACAGCGCCTTACTCCTGATAAAAAACCTGATATTCCGCGTGTCAATCTGAAAGGGTTTTACTCTCCTGCCTACGAAGTGGGGGGGGACTATCTGGATTACTTTAAAAATGAGGCAGGATACTGGGTCGTATTTATCGCAGATGTATGCGGTAAAGGAATTCCTGCCGCGCTTCTGATGACTTTGCTCAGGAGTGCATCCCGTGTTGAAGCACGGTTTCAGACATCAGCAAAACAGCTGCTGTGCGCAGTTAATGATTCCATGCAGGCCAACCTTGATGATTTGTCATTTATCACGGCGGCCTGTCTGATCATCAGTCCAGACGGTTCTACAATGACTTATGCCCGTGCAGGACACCCCAGAATGATAAGGATAAATCCGGATAACAGTGTTGAGACCCTCCGTTCCGACGGTGTTGCACTCGGCGTTTTCTCAAATCGCAAGACATTTGAAAGTGTCGTTTCCGAGCTTGTCATTCCTTTGCAAAAAGGTCAACGGTACATTGTCTACACTGATGGACTGACCGAAGCATTTAATTCTGAGAAATCCGCCTACGGACTCGGTCGGCTTAACCAGTTGATGGGATCGATGCATGATGCGAAAACACCGGAAGCAATACTGGATGCTATTTTGCATGATGTCAATGCTTTCACCGCTGGAGCCCCTGCCAATGATGATCTGACCATAATCGCCATGGAAGTTACCTGATTGTCGCTTCTGCCAGTTAATCGTGCCGTTTCAGTTCAGATATCCGGAAAAAACTAAAGACACGGGAAATAATACGGTAGGGGGCGGACACGCACTAACGGAGATGAACACTCCTGAAGGAAATGTCTGTATAAAAAAAGCCGGGGATTTTGATCCCCGGCTTTAAAAGACAAGCAAATAAGGTTTCAGCTATTTCAGAACAAACCCTGACTTATGAACTAAATTCTCACTTCTTACCTTCACAACGTAATAACCTTTGGGTAGCCCTGCAGCACTGAAACTGGTATTTGTCTTGAAATCCGCTGAGTGCACAACGTTACCCTTCAAATTGAAGACATCAAGAACCGAATTGCTTTTATGGACGTTATTAAAACTGACGTTAACAGAATTGCCAATCTGCCGGACAATCATCCGATCAGCTTTTGTACTCCTGCCCGGTAAAGAAACAGCAATAGCCGGAATTTCAAAAAGCGAAACGTTATCGATTTTAACCGTCGGGTTACTCAATCCCACGCTGAATTCAACTCTGGAGTTATCGTATGTGCTTTCTGTCATGGTAAAATCAAGAATAAAAGTCTGCTTTGATGTAGTGAGGTTGACATCTGTTGACCCGGTGTGGATATCGCTCAGAAATGTAGTATACGGACTTTCCGGCATTCCTACATTTACAACCATGGACCGGTTTGCAGATGCAGAAGCATCGAACATCAGACGATATGTCTTGCCTTTTTCCAGGGTTATGCCCGGCTGAACAACCTGCAAGTCGTAGTGGTTGTCACCTGCAGTACTGACTGTGATCTGATATTCACCGTTTGCCACAGTGCCTGATCCCTGACCACCCCAGGAGTTGAAGGTCCAGGAATCTGCTCCGGCAGCGAAGTTTCCGTTTAAAACCAGATCCTCTTTGCCGTCTGCAGTAGTGAAATTGGCGACTATGGATTTCCTCTTATCCATGGTTACCGATAGAGGACTTTCTTTTCCGCTGGCATCTCCACTCCATCCGCTGAAAACCCAGCCCTCTGAGGCCGTGGCGGTGAGTGTAACTTTTGAATCTTTCTCATAGCTGCTTTCTTCAGGACTGCTGGTAACTGTACCTCTTCCCTTTGTGCTTACTGAGAGAGCGTAACTTGATGATCCGCTTCCACCCTGAAAATCCGGGTAATCGTTGGGGGGATTGAGGTTATCCTTTATATAGCTTTTCAGCCATGTCATAGAAGGACGATCCTGCCCGTTTTTGATTAAGCCGGTATTCGCAACCCAGGTGGAACCGTCGATATAGCCCCAGATTGTTATTCCAACGATCTTGGGATGATTCCACATCACGGTGATATGGTCTCTGATGTTATTAAGCTGTGTCTGATCGTTTGCCTCGCCGATATCGTACTCGGTGATATACATCGGAAGCTGGATAGAATTCCAGATGTCATCCCAAC